>JAGLDT010000163.1 GCA_023145485.1 Cocleimonas sp.
TTTACATTGTTCTTAATCAGCACCCGTTTAACTTAGGAACGTGCATGTTTCTAAGCCTATCGCTGTAAACGATATTCAACAAAGGCATCATCACGCACACCTTGCAACCATGTTTCATAACCATCTTTATTTTTCTTTTTGGAGATAATGGATTTAGCTGATGCTCTGAGTGCATCTCTGCTTTTATCAACTGTTTTACGTTCTAATACTTGAATAATATGCCAGCCAAATTTTGTTTTTATGATCGGACTGATGGTTTTAATCGATAATGTTTTAACGATTGAGGCAAAAGCAGGGACATAGGTTGTAGGTGTTGCCCAGCCTAAATCACCACCGTTAGCAGCACTCCCAGGATCGGCTGAATTTGTGCTTGCTAACGTGGCAAAGTCCGCACCTGCAAGGAGTTGTTGACGTAAGATATTGGTTTTTTGTTGTCCTTTGTCACTGCTGTCACTGATTAAAATATGACGAGCATGTACTTGTTGTTGCAAGTTTTTACCACCGCCACGTTTTTCAACCAGTTTTAGAATATGAAATCCTCTGCTATCGTGGATTACAGGTGATATTTCATCAACCCCCATTAGACTCAAAATGCGCTTGTAGGCAAGCGGTAACTCACTGCTATTTTTCCAACCTAAATCATCGGTTGTTAATCCTTCGCTCGCAAAATTTGTTTGTTTAAGTAATTGTCGACGCATCCGCTGTGCTTTATCTCGTGCACTATTAAATTGCGCTAACGGTGTACCATTAGCTGCTGAGATAAGTATATCTTGCAGATGGTATTCGGCATCTTTATTGAGCGTTGATGCTTGGGAGAAAATAAGATCGGTGACTTCCTGTTCAGAGATATTAGAGCCTCTCCCTGATTGACGTTGTTTTAGAGCGTCAATCATTAGGCGGTTGCGAATTTCTTCACGAAAGGTGCTGTATTCAAAACCTTCACGCTGTAATGCTTTTTGAAAGTCCGCTAATGACAGATTGTTTTGTGTTGCAATACCTTCAATGGTGCGGTTTAGCATCACATCATCAATAATAATACCGAGTTCTTTGCCTCGTTGAACTTGAATTCTAACTAATACTAGTTGCTCAAGGGCTTGTTTAATTAATTTACTATCAGTACTCTCAGGAGAGGCTGTCTTTAGTCGTTTAGCTTGTTTTAAAACACTACTCATCATCACAATATCATTATTTACAATGGCTGCAATACGATCTAATGATTGTTCAGTAGCCGTTGCTGATTGGCTACTAAATACTAACGCGCTCAAATATAGCGTTGGAAAAATGAATAGTTTAAAGGAAAAGAAAGATTTAATTGCAGAGATAATCATCGAGGTTGTATTCCAGTCTTTATTTTTCATATCCATATATTTTGTCTTCTAGGAAGTTGCTTGCTTTATTTCCTAAATTGCCCAATCCCTTTAGCTCAAATTGAAGGAAAACAGCATCATCATAGGTGTTGTTATCCGAGGTTAGATATTTTCTGCCGACAAAACGTGCTTTCCAGCAACAGTTTTGATATTCGACACCCGCTAGTGTCTCCAAATTTCGTCCATTCTTCAAGTCATGATCAATACGTCCAACAATTGACCACGATTTATCAAGAGGTGTGGCAAAAGATAGGCTAGCCTGCTCTAGTTCATCGCTAAGAGTACGATAAGATAGGTTAGCGATTCTATTTTTGTCATCTTTATAGTTTAGCTGTGTTTCTGTAGCTGTCCATTGTTGTGTTTTTGGCTCCCAGAATGTTGAAGTAGAAAGTCGAGTATACTCATTAATATTGGTACTTAACTCAAATGCAAATTCAGATTGTGCATGAGTCTGGATTGTTTCATCTGGCAGGGTGACTTTTCTATCTTCAAAATACAAGATCTGACCAACACTAGCGTGCAACAGTTCCCTACCTGTTTTTCTATCTTGTATTCGCGAACTAAGTGCAAAGGTTAAGTTATTGGTATCGCCAATACGGTCTTTACCCGTATAGCGATTTTCAGAAAATAACTGAGTACTAGTAGAAAAATCTGTTTTAGCCGTATCAAATACAGGAAGGCGATGCTGATCTCTAAAAGGTGTATAGGTATAAAATAAGCGAGGCTCTAGTGTTTGAGTAAGTTTGCCATCATCAAAAGGTCGGTCAAAAAACAGACCCGCGTCTAGACTGAGGGTTGGTAAACTACGGCTGTGGGTATTTCCTGTTGGATTATTTTTTAAATTATAGTAAGTATGACGCAAACCAACAGACGGCTTGAAATACCACGCATCATCACCAAATTTTTTACTAACATTAAGACTAAGGTCAAAACGCTGGCCTGTAGGGGCATTATCTTTATCAAAATTACTCAATTCAACATCTAGCGTTAACTTAATATCATTGGGGAATAGTTTAGGGGTGTAGTTAAATTTGAGTTCTGGTAGTTTTGAATAGGATGAATCCGTCGCATCAAGGGTTTGATAATCAATTGATGCTGCACTGAAATGCCAATTTTTACCCACTTTAACCACTTCAATACGGCGTTCTAATGCGGAAGTGCTTGAACTTGAGAGTGACTTTCCAAAATCATCAAAGTATTTTTTATCTGAAACACCTTCGGACTTTACATTAAGACGAATAGAGTCGGAAAGTTTAGAACTGTGATTAATCTTAAAATAATCACGTTGATTACCATCAGAAGCTTTATCCCTTGGCAATATTTCATACTCCCAGATACCTTGATGCTGTTTACTTGAATAGCGAAATTCACCATCAATTTTTAGTCCCCGCTTACTCAGGTAAGATGGAGTTAACGTGGCATCATACTCAGGGGCTAGGTTAAAATAATAAGGGGTCGCAACAGACCAACCTGATTGTTCTGAAATCTGAAAAGAGGGGGAGAGAAATCCCGATTTACGTTGGTTATTGAGCGAAAAACTTAACCATGGAAAGTAAAAAATGGGGGTGTTGCCGACTTTGAACGTAACATTTTTAGCCGTTCCTTGTTGTTTGTCTTGATCTAGCTTTATATTATCAGCTGCAATATGCCAACCATTTGCCGAAGGAGGACAGGTGGTATAGGTTGCCCCTTGTAGCTCAAGCTGAGTACCATTAGTTTGAATTATTTTATCACTGCGCCCATTAGTGGTGGATTTTTTTAGCTGATAACGAACATTATTTAACTCGCCTGTTTGAGAATCTAGCTGGTAATTAATCGCATCACTATCAAGTTTTACATTTTTTGTCGATAAAACAATCTTGCCCTTAGCAACAACCCTGTTATTAGTGCCATCAATACTGGCTTTTTGTGCATTTAAACTCAGATCATTCTGCTGAATAATAATATTCCCTACTAAACTGGATACACCCGTACGATTAATCAAACCCTGATCAGCCTCCATGTAGATTGCATCTTTAGCAGGATTATCAGTGATTTGCTCTACGCCGAAGTGCTGAGGTACAGTGCAAACGGGAAATTGGCTTTTTGCCTGCACCTGTTGAGAAGCAAGCAAGCATAAGCAAGCAGGAAGTAGCCTAATGGTATAGTTTGTATTGTCGTTGTTTTTTTTCACATAGCTATTATAAGACGAGTGGCAAGATATTTCAGGTTAAAAGCTGATAAGCGGGCTTTATAGTCGCTTCCTTAGTTTTTAACCTTTGCTAGTTATGAGGCTCCAGATAAAAACTCATAGTCTTATCGGGTTAATACTGCTTTTAATGCTTTTTGATCAAAGTCGCTAGTGACGATTGATTGACCATAAGAAGTCATTAAGACTAAACTTAAAACACCGTCTTGAACTTTTTTATCAATTGACATAAGTTGTGAAAATTGTTCGGCTGATATTTCCTTAGGCGGTTCAGTCGGTAAATTAGCCTTGCTGATTAAGTCTTTCACGCGTTGAACATCATTTGATTTAATCCAGCCCATTTTTTGTGATAGTTCTGCCGCCATCACCATGCCAACGGCAACGGCCTCACCGTGTAGCCATTCACCATAGCCCATGCCTGTTTCTATCGCATGTCCAAAGGTGTGTCCTAAATTTAATAGGGCGCGTTGCCCTGCTTCGCGTTCATCAGCTGCTACAATTTCAGCTTTATGTTGGCAAGAGTGGTAAATAGCATAGGTAAGCGCTTCTTTGTCGCGTTGTAATAATTTTTCCATATGACGATCAAGCCAGTCGAGAAATTCGGGGTCATTAATAAAACCATACTTAATCACTTCAGCTAAGCCTGCACTGAGTTGTTTATCATCCAGTGTATCCAGTGTGTCGATATCAACTAATACGCACTGGGGTTGATGAAATGCACCAATCATATTTTTTCCCAAAGGATGATTCACGCCCGTTTTTCCACCGACGGATGAGTCAACCATTGCCAGCAAGGTAGTTGGTACTTGGATAAAGTGAATACCCCGCTGATAACAAGCTGCTGCAAACCCTGTCATATCACCTACAACACCACCTCCAAGGGCTAGCAGGGTACTTTTACGATCACAACGTGCGCTAAGCATTTCGTTAAAAATTTGCTGTTCTATTTCTAACGTTTTATATTTTTCACCATCAGGCAAAATAATATCTGTATTGTTATAAAGAGCAGTGGTTTGATGCAATGCGTCTAAATAAAGTGGCGCAATGGTTTCATTTGAAACGATTGCTGTTGTCTTTCCCTGAATATGGGCTTGAATTAGTTCGTTTTGTTGTAATAAGCCAGAACCTATATGAATAGGGTAGCTACGCTCACCTAAATCGACCGTTAATGTTTGCATGAGACTTCTCTTAAATACTTTTTAAAATGTTATTAATAACCACATTGATTCGCTGTCGTCTTGTTTTGATGACACTATTTGCCACCTTGAGATAGTGGGGTTCTCTTTCATGTAGTAAATTTCGCAGGGTTTTCAAAGGATTTTCAGTTTGCATTAAAGGGCGTGATTTATCATGTCGAATACGAGCGTAGAGCTGTTCTGCACTAGTACACAGGTAGATAACATGACCCGCATTCTGAAGAGCAATACGGTTATTTTCACGTAGCACACTCCCTCCGCCCGTTGCGAGAATAATATTATCGTAACCACAGAGTTCGCTGATCATTTGCTCTTCTCTAGCACGAAATCCTTGCTCCCCTTCAATCTCGAAAATGGTGGCAATACTAACACCCGTACGTTGTTCTATTTCTGTATCAGAATCATAGAATTCCATTTGCAGGCGTTTGGCTAAATGTCGTCCAACAGTGGACTTTCCTGCCCCCATTAACCCGACTAAAACTATATTTTTTTTCATTCTTGTTTTATGCCAGTAAGTACTCTAATTATCAAGGGAAAACAAAAAAATAGACGTATAAAAATACGCCTGTTTCTTGTTATTTAAGGACAGAAAGATTTTATCACCCAATGGGTAACCCCGTTTTTATTAACGCTTTAACAATACGCTTATTGGTAATATCATTCGTATGTGCCACCAGTTTTTGATACCGTTTGATTGAATAGTTAGGATGCGTATTGAGCGCTTTTTGCATAAATTGTTGCGCTTGTTTTGAGTCTCCTGCTATTTCGTGACAGAAGGCCGCTATAACATAGGTAATATGAAAAGCCTTATGATCGTGAGCTGCACGACTACTCCAATTAGTTGCTGTTTCATATTTTCCTTGATGGATAAGTGAGATTGCATACATACTTTGAAGGCAAAATTGATGCGGGTCATAGGGGCTTAAACGATGTGATGTAATCACCGATTGTTTAGCAACTGTATCTAAAGAAGAAAGTGCTGCGATTTTGGCTTTTAATTGTTGGCAATACACATAGTTATTATTAATACGAATACCTGCTTTTGCAATTTTCAGTGCATCAGGATAGCGTTTTGCAATCATATAAGCTCGACCTAGCGATAAATACCCCATTGCTTCTTTGCTTTCAATAGAAAGGCAATAATGGGCATGATCTAATGCATTATCCAAATAACGTTGATCCTTTTTATGATTCAGATCCAGAACTATTTTGCTAGTTTCCAAAAAAGACAACCCCGCATAAGCACGTGAAAATCGAGCATCTAAGGTAATTGCTCGTTTGAAATAGTACTCAGCAAGGTTTACATCATTGGAAGTGGTTAATCCTAAATGCCAAAAGCCTCTATGATAGTTTTCCCACGCGCTCAGGTCTTCCGATGGAAGTAGAAACGCGCGGTCTATTTCTGATTGCTCAATGCTGACATCAATCATCGCAATAATACTATTACTAATTTCATTTTGGATTAAAAAAATATCATCCTGAGATTTCTCATACTGCTGCGCCCATACCTCGCAATTTTGAATCGCATCAACTAATGAGACTAAAACCCGAAGGCTTTTTTTATCATGAATAATATTGCCATAGACCAAATAACGAACGCCCAATTGTTGAGCCACTGTTTGGGGTGGCAGATTGAATATTTCAAGCCGTGAAGAGGAGGCGCTAGCAACAACAAAAAAATGGGGTAATCGTGCTAAATGCGCATTGATTTCCATTGTTAATATTTTTCCAAATAACTCTCCTTTTCCACTTTTAGTTATCGGTGTGAAATTCATCACTGCAATAGAGGGCTTATCAGGCATTTGTATAAGTGTTACTGTTTTATCTGGTTTTTTCTCATAAGCTGGAAAGGATAAAGAAGGAATTTCTGGCAAAGAAGGCAGGGAAGTTGACTTAAGCTTAATAGCTTTCCCAATAAAACGATACCCATGCCCTGAAAGGGTTTTAATATATTTTTGTGTTTTAATACTGTCACCAATTGCTTGGCGTGTCGCACTAATGGCAGAGTTAAGTGTAGAGTCAGATATAATGCGTGATTTCCAAACAACCCTTATCAATTCATCACGAGATAACAGTCTATCAGGGTTATTTAACATAAAAAGCAATAACTTAAAGATCAGCGGCTCAGTTTTTTTAGGATTCTTTTTATACAGTAGTTCATGTGTTTTAGTATGTATTTCATAATCCCCAAGACAATAAATCATATATCCTCCTTGATTATATAATTCATAACTTTTCTAGCATATTACGACCAGAGTAATATTAATATAGGGGATGAGCTGTCTAAATAAGGCGGTAAAATGGTTGCTTTTAGAAGAAAAAAGAAAATCCCCATAAAATCCCCGCTTACCCCCCATTTATTCTATTTAACTCATTCCTATACTTACGTTTAACAATAAGAAAAGAATCCTGCCAAGTTTTTAACCATTAAAACACTTGCGCGATAAATAAATGTTCACCAAGAAGGAAATTTCAATGACGCATCAATTACAGCTGATTATCAGCGATCCACAGGCAACAAGCGCCATACTGTGTAAAAATTATTTAAAAAAACATCATATACAAGTCAGTATTGCAACCTCATTGGAACAATTAAAAGTTTTACTCAAGGAAAAAAAAGTCGATATCTTATTGTATGACTTATGCCAACCTGATGGTGATGGGATACGCTTTATTCAGAATATTGGTTTTCAAAGCAGCAGGGGGATTATTGTTTTTACTCATGAGCTTGACCCGCTTGATAAGCTGATTCTACTAGAAACCTGTGCGGATGATTAT
Organism: Cocleimonas sp.; assembly: GCA_023145485.1. GTDB lineage: Bacteria > Pseudomonadota > Gammaproteobacteria > Thiotrichales > Thiotrichaceae > JAGLBW01. The sequence goes on from JAGLDT010000163.1 coordinate 7,530, forward strand.
ATTCAAAAACCGTGTGATTTTAGAGAACTGCTTGCGCGCATACGTGCTGTGCATCGGCGTATTCAATGCTACAAACAACAGGATAGTATTAACCTTTATTGCAATGGCTTTATATTAGATTGCTTATCTCGATCGGTGACTTTAGATTCAGGAAGAACGCTTAACTTAACCCGTTATGAATTTGATATGTTAAAAGTATTAATTGAATGCAAAAACCAGCCTGTATCACGACAAAAATTGTTAAAAGCAGCATCTTATCAATCAGATATTGATCAACTAACCTGTCGTTCGGTGGATTCTGTGATTTATCGCTTAAGAAATAAAATGCCTGATAAAGAATGTATCAAAACACTTTATGGTGTGGGTTATACGTTTGAAGAAACAGCATCTGCCTATTCTGTTAGGTATTCACCGATCAAAAAATTGCGGGATATTTACACTAATAGCGTTATCTTTAATAAAACCTTGCATCGTTTGCTGTCTAGTAATTTTGAACAGTTATCAATAGACCTAGGTGGAGGGTAAAGTTAAAAAAGTAATAATTAATTATAAAACGGATAGTAGCTAAAAAGAATCAACTACTGAAAACCCTTCAAAACTACCTTTCATTCCAAAAAATAGCGCACTGATACAGAAAGAGTAAATATGGCAACATTACCACATTGTTACCATTTTTCTGCCATATTGTTTTTTTATACTTCCTAACGTTCATGAAGCAATGCTTGATGAATAAACTATTGATATAGCTTTATATATTAGGGCTATTTTTTTACTTATACAAAATAGAGAGGAAGTAATGGGAAATACTATTAATGGACAATCGAATGTCCAACAGCACAATAAATTGCTTAATAACGACCAGCCAAAAGCAAACTTCACTGGCGCAAATCAAATGCCGATGGCAACGCCTATGAGTCAGACGCAGATACTCAATCAATTAATGAGTATGATTCAGCAATTGATTAGTGCATTGCAAGGTGATGATACAAATAGGGAGGGAAGCAATAACACAAATGCTTCAGCTGATAAAAAGAAAGAAGAAACAGGGGGAAAACCATCAACTAGCGAAGCTACTTCAGGAAAAATCGCAGGGAAAATTGATAGTGTTAATCCTACTAATACTAGCAATACTTCAACCCCATCTGGAATGCCTAACAGTCCTACTGGTGAAACAACGGTAGATACTGGAACTGTTTATAAAGATCCAGCAGATGGCGCAACCGCACGTACTGCTGGCGGTCAGGCATCAGGTACTCCAACGGGTCAATCTAACGGACAAACTCAAGCAACAGGACAGCCTGCATCATTAGCTGGAATTACTACTGACTATAATACTAAATTCAATATTGATCCTACAATGCGAGATTGCCCTTCTTGCATTAATGAGTTCACTGTTGATCAAACACATACAGCAAGTAGTGGCGTACCCTATAGAGACCCTAGTGATCACATACCAACAGCAAACCAAACCGACCGTGAATGGGGAGAGGTAACCATTAATAATCATTTCCAAAATACGTTTAATGTTCCCCCTCGGACAGCACCTGAAACATATAAAGGTGGCACATTAGTGGTAGAAGTCTCAAGACCACAAGTAGATCCTGCTGGTCCTAATAACAGTAATGACTCCATACATGTTGTTGAAAATGGAGGGTCGATTGGTGGTGAGTCAATATGGTCAGGTCCTTATGCTAGTCAAACAACGAGAACTGTTACAATCAACTTAACACCCGCACAAGCAGCATCGGCAAATGATGGCGATTTTAGCTTTCTTGTAGAAGATGATACTACTGTTCACAGTGCCGTCTTGCATCTGGAAGGTGGAACCCCAATCCCATCTCAAAATGGCACAACCTCAGATGATGACCTTAAAGGTAAAACAGGCCAGCCAGATATTATTCATGGTCTTGAAGGCGATGATACTATTGACGGTGAGTCGGGTGATGATTGCCTTTATGGTGATCAAGGAGACGATCATATCAGAGGTGGTTCAGGTGATGACAAAGCCTTCGGTGGTACAGGAGATGATATTCTAGAGGGTGGCTCTGGTGAAGATAAGCTCTTTGGCAATGAAGGTGATGATAAGATCTTTGGAGGTTCTGGTGATGATATTATGTTTGGTGATGAAGGTTCAGATGAGCTTCATGGCGGATCAGGCGATGATAAAATCTTTGCGCTAGATGGTGATGATGTAGTCTTTGGTGATAGTGGAGATGACGAGATCTATTCAGGCTTAGGTCCTCTTGATCCAACAGGTCAGCATAATATAATTGATGGTGGATCAGGGGATGATACCGTTCATTACTCAGGTATGTACGACGCTAATGATCCTGCAAATTCAGATTACTTTGTTAATACCATTGGCCCTAATGAATGGGAGGTCATAGATAAACAAACTGGTAAAAGAGATATTATCAAAAATGTAGAACATTTAGTGTTTGAAATGAACCCAGGTGGTCCTTTCACTCTGGATATTACTAGTGATAAATAATATTTAGATCAGTAATTATTTGATAATCTGAAATAAAAAATAGCGTGAGGGTATCATGACCCTCGCGCTATTTTTTTACTTACCAAACATGTAAGGCTACTCCTTTTAGTTTTTTTGTACTAAAAACTAAAAGATAGTTAGAAGCTATCAAAGGACAACAATTCAATCATTTCCTTTCTAATTTATTTAGTCGTGATAGATAAAAGATTCTAATCCAACACTCTAGGTGTCACAAAGATCAGCAATTCTCGCTTATCATCTTTTTTGTAGGTACGCTTAAACAAGCGACCGATATAGGGTAAGTCACCTAATATAGGAACTTTTTGCACATCGTTTTTATATTGCTCTTCATGCACTCCTCCTAGCACAACAGTTTGACCACTTTCAACAATAACTTGAGTCGATACTTCTCGTGTATTAATACTAGGAACACCTGCAAAGACCGCGCCAACGGTGTCTTGATTGACACGTAAATCCATAATCACATGATCGTCTGGCGTAATTTGCGGGGTCACTTCAAGGCTTAAAACAGCTTTTTTGAAGGATACGCTGGTTGCACCACTCGATGAAGCTTCTAGGTAAGGAATTTCCACACCTTGTTCAATCAAGGCTTTCTTTTTATTCGCGGTGACGACCCGTGGCGTAGAAACAACCTCACCTTTATTTTCTGCTTGAAGGGCTGATAATTCCAAATCTAATAAAAAATCTTTAGCGAGAATGGAGAAGCCAAATTTTCCTGCTTCACCAGCAATGGGCATATTAACATTAAGTCGATCTCCTAAGGCGGGGATAGTGACAGGTGCTAAATACTCCGATGGAGATGTGCCTGTAGCATCATTGACAATAGAGTCGACGGCCTTAGCGCCACCCGATGTTGAAAGCAAACCTCGACGCCCAAAGGGTGCTAATTGGGTGATACCAAAACGGGTACCTAAATCTTTGCCAAACTCATCATTAGCAATGACGATTCTGGATTCAATAGACACTTGTTTAATCGGTATATCAAGACTTTTTACCATTTCACGAATAGCATCAATACGTGAAATGGTATCTTGTACTAATAAGGTATTGGTACGTGTATCAACAGATATTGACCCTCTTTTAGATAATAAACTCCCTTCTTTATTGCCTTTGGAAGATTTAACCAGTTCAATAAGATCTTCAGCTTTCGCATAGTTAACGGAAATATACTCTGTTACTAGTGGCTCTAACTCTTTAATCCGTTTTAGCGATTGTAGTTCTTGTTGTTCTTTAGCAGAAAGCTCACTTGCAGGTGCAACCCAGATAACATTGCCATTATTACGCATACCAAGTGCTTTTGACTCTAAAACAATATCCAATGCTTGATCCCATGGGACATTTTTTAGGCGTAAGGTAATATTGCCCTTTACGCTATCGCTCACAACAATATTCTTATCGGTAAAATCAGCCAATAACTGTAATACTGAGCGAATTTCAATATCTTGAAAGTTTAGGGATAGCTTCTTGCCCTTGTAGACTTTCTTTTTAGGTTTAAGAATATTTTTAAGGATAGAACTTTTCTTTTTAATCGGTTTGATTTTTTTCATTATGACAATGAAGTTTCTACCTTCACGTCGACTTTCAAACTCAAACGATGTCGTAGCACTGATATCAATACGCACATTGGCGCTACGACGTGTAATATCGATATAAGACACGGGCGTTGCAAAGTCCATCACATTAAGACGACGACTAGCTTGATTTACACGTATATTTTTAAACAGTAATAAAACCTTATTGCCCTTTTTATTTGCCTCAACGTCCACATTAGCATTTGGCATCGGAATAATAATTCTTCCATCACCATTACTTTCACGACGAAAGTCTATTTGCCCCAATGTATTTAAGTTAACGCGCACAGGAGAATGAGCTTGTACTTGCTTAACAACCCCTGCCACTTCATAGCGATAGGGTGCTGTTTCTGACTGCGGACGTCTCATCGTATTATTAGCCATTGCCTGTGTACTGACAGATTTTTGTCGTACAACAGGCGTAACACTTTTGTTGGGGTCGGGATACTGTGCCGTTAAAGCCTTTGAATTAGGGCTTGGAATCTGTTTTTGAGTAGTAGTGGGATGTGATTTTTTGTCTGAAAAAAGAATAACAACATCATTTCCAACTATT
>JAGLDT010000164.1 GCA_023145485.1 Cocleimonas sp.
AGTTATTAAAAATTTTACTCAAGGAAAAGAAAGTTGACATTTTATTATATGACCTATGTCAACCCGATGGTGATGGAATACTTTTTATTCAGAATCTCGGTTTTCAAAGCAGTATGGGGCTTATTGTTTTTACGCATGAGTTTGATCCGCTGGAGAAGCTTATTCTACTAGAAACATGTGCGGATGATTATATTAAAAAACCGTGTAATTTTAGAGAAGTAGTGGCGCGTATACGTGCGGTACATCGCCGTATTCAGTGCCATAAACAACAAGATAATATTAATCTTTATTGCAAGGGTTTTATATTGGATTGCTTATCTCGTTCAGTGACGTTAGATTCGGGAAGAAAGCTTAACTTAACTCGTTATGAGTTTGATATGTTGAAAGTATTAATTGAATGTAAAAATCAGCCTGTATCACGACAAAAATTATTGAACGCAGTTTCATATCAATCAAATATTGATCAGCTAACCTATCGCTCGGTGGATTCTGTGATTTATCGTTTAAGAAATAAAATGCCCGATAAAGACTCTATTACAACACTTTATGGAGTGGGATATACCTTTAATGATACGGTATCTGACACTTCTGTTACAGATTCGCCGATTAGAAAATTGCGGAATATTCATAGCAACGCTGTTATGTTTAATAAAACACTACAACGTTTAGTGTCTAGCAATTTTGAACAGCTATCAATAGATTTAAGTAGGCTGGGTTAAAATGCTTCAAACTACCTTTCACTCCCAAAAATAGCACCCTCATACAGAAAAAGGAAATATGGCAGCATTACCACATTGTTACCATCTTTCTATCACATTGTTTCTCTATACTTTTTAGCATTCATGGAGCAGTGCTCAATGAATAACTTGTTAATATAGTTTTATATATAGAGCTATATTTTTTACTTATAGAAAAGAGAGAGGAAATAATGGGAAACAATATTAATGGACAATCTCATGTCCAACAACGAAATAACGTGCCTAATAATGACCAAGCAAAGGCAAACTTCACTGGCGCAAATCAAATGCCAGTAGCAACCCCAATGAGTCAGTCGCAGATACTCAACCAATTAATGAATATGATTCAGCAATTGATTAGTGCATTGCAAGGTGAACCGAAAGAACAAAGTACCAACAAAGATACGACTAAGAAAAGTGAGGAAAAAGCTAAAAAACAAACTGATACAAGCTCTAGTAAAGCAAAGACTAATACGACAGATAATGCTAGTAATTCAACGACTGCGATAAAAGACAGTGTGAAATTACCTGGAGAAACTTATAATGATACAGGACTCGTTAGAATAAAAGATCAAGCTGATGGCTCTTCATCATCAGGTAATAGTGCAACACAGAGAACAGCAGGCGCTGGCGGCCCAACTACCACACCTCCAACCTTGCAAGCTCCTGGAGCTTATGATGCTAAATTTAATATAGATCCTGACTTAAGAGCCTGCAATGCAGGTCAATGCATAACAACAGGTTATGTAGATCAAGATCATACGGGTTCTGTGGGCGTTATCCCTTATAAACATGCGCCAGATTTTGGTCTTGTTAACGACCCAGATCGCGGATGGAAAACAACAGGTCTAAATACATCCTTTAGACATACTTTCCATCCTGCTGCACCTGGGCAAGGGGAAATATATAAACCTGGTGAAACAGATGCAAATGGTAATGTAACGGGGGGAAGTTATATAGAAATAGAAATATCAAGAACTACACTAGGTTCTCTAACAAGTAACGATTCATTTAATCTAGTATCGAATGGTAGCACTGTTGGTCCCGGAACATCTGTATGGAACTACCAGGGTAATAGTGGCTTACAATCAGATACAATAAAAATACCTTTAACAGCGGCTCAAGTAACAGAAATTCAGAATACAGGTAGAGCAAGTTTCCTAGTAAGTGATGATACCGCTGTTGATAGCATGAAACTTCATTTGGATATTGGCAAACAAGTTCCTGCTAACACTATTACTGGCACAACCTCAGATGATGACCTTAAAGGTAAAACAGGTCAGCCTGATATTATTCATGGTCTTGCAGGTGATGATACCATTGATGGCGAGTCAGGTGATGACTGCCTTTATGGTGATGAAGGGGATGATCATATTAGAGGTGGATCAGGTGATGACAAAGCCTTTGGTGGCACAGGAGATGACAGGATAGAGGGCGGCTCAGGTAAAGATAAGCTCTTTGGCAATGAAGGTGATGATAAAATTTTCGGTGGTTCGGGTGATGATATCATGTTTGGTGATGAAGGCGATGATGAGCTGCACGGCGGATCAGGTGATGATAAAATCTTTGCACTAGATGGTAATGATACCGTTTTTGGTGACAGTGGGAATGATCATATCTATTCAGGCTTAGGACCTCTTGATCCAACAGGTCAGCATAATATCATTGATGGTGGCTCAGGAGATGATACGGTTCATTACTCAGGCATGTATGATGCGAATAACCCTGCAAATTCGGATTATTTTGTGAATACAATTGGTCCTAATGAATGGGAAGTCATTGATAAGCAAACAGGCAAAAGAGATATTATTAAAAACGTAGAAAAACTAGTCTTTGAAATGAACCCAGGTGGTCCTTTCACATTGAATATTACGAGTGATAAATAATATTTAGATCATTTATTATTTAATGATCTGGCTATCAAAATAGCGTGGTGGAGTCATTCCCATCATGCTATTTTTTTATTGAACACTAAGCTATCACTAGTTGTCATTAAAATAGTTGAAAAATGCTAGTAGCTTGCGAAACCAACCCTACAGTCACTTTCGCCATAGTTCTTGATATTTGGTAAATGACACTATCGCTTATCGTCGCTTATCCACAAAAAAATTAGCTAAGGTGTTATTTAACTTTTCCGTGTATTCTGTGGTTTAATCTTTTTTCCCAACAATACCCGCTATGAATAACACAAATACAAAATCCTCAACACAAAAAGT
>JAGLDT010000165.1 GCA_023145485.1 Cocleimonas sp.
ACTTTCCTTGAAGGCAAAGAATTAGAATTTAAACTCATTAAATTAGATCAACGTCGTAATAATGTGGTTGTCTCGCGTCGGGCAGTCGTTGAAGAAGAGTACAGTGCAGAGCGTGAAGCATTACTTGAGTCATTAGAAGAAGGCAAAGTTATTAAGGGTATCGTTAAGAACCTGACTGACTATGGTGCCTTTATTGACTTAGGTGGTATTGATGGTTTATTACATATCACGGATATTGCATGGAAGCGTGTTAAACACCCATCAGAAATCTTGACGATTGGTGATGAGCTTGAAGTAAAAGTGCTCAAGTTTGATCGTGAAAAAAGTCGTGTATCACTCGGTCTTAAGCAATTGGGTGAAGATCCATGGCAAGATCTTGTACGTCGTTATCCTGAAAAGACACATCTCTTTGGTAAGGTGAGCAATCTGACTGACTATGGTTGTTTTGTTGAGATTGAAGATGGCGTTGAAGGTTTGGTTCATGTGTCTGAAATGGATTGGACAAACAAGAATGTTAACCCTTCAAAAGTTGTTACTTTAGGTGAAGAAGTTGAAGTAATGATTCTTGATATTGACGCAGAACGTCGTCGTATTTCGCTTGGCATGAAGCAGTGTAAGCCGAATCCTTGGGATCAGTTTGCAGAATCATTCAATAAAAATGACCAAGTAAAAGGCAATATCAAATCAATTACCGATTTTGGTATCTTTATCGGTCTTGATGGAGGGATTGATGGTCTGGTTCATCTCTCTGATATTTCATGGAGCATTACAGGTGAAGATGCGATCCGTGACTACAAGAAAGGTGATGAGGTTGAAGCGATTGTATTAGCGGTTGATCCTGAGCGTGAGCGTATTTCATTGGGTATCAAGCAACTTAGCCAAGATCCATTCTCGTTATTTTTTGCCGCACATCCAAAGGGTAGTTCAGTAACTGGAATTATTACTGAGGTTACGCCTAAGATGGCTAAAATTGAATTAGCAGAAGGTATCGAAGGCATTTTGCGCGCATCAGAAATTTCACGTGATCGTATTGAAGATGCGACTACTATCCTGAATGTTGGCGATAATATTGAAGCCAAATTTATGGGAATGGATCGCAAGACTCGTGTGATTAATCTTTCTATTAAGGCTAAGGATTATGATGATGAAGCTGAAGTGATGAAGGAATATAGCACTAAATCTACGGGTGGAACTTCATTAGGCGATATCTTTAAAGAGCAAATGGATAAATAACAATGCTATTTATCCTTTATTTTGTCTGATCATCTAACGATGAAAGTGCTCGTTTATATCCATAAACTGAGTATTTTTTCTTGATCCTCTAATAAAATAGAGTTTATTTTGAGTTGTTATTGCTTAGGTTGGGATGGTTATATAGGTATATTAATAAGTACTTATTAATTAATATTTTAGCTATCTCTAAGACTTTTGCACTATAAGCCAGTTATTTATTAATAATAACTGGCTTTTTTGTATGCATTTCATGCTGTTATTTCCCTTCTAGGCTATTTTTTATTGATCACTAGGAGTACACTTATTAGTTGTTAACGTAAGTAGGAGTAGGGCATGACAAAATCAGAAATAATCGATATTCTTTCGCGCAAGCAAAGTCATTTAAGTAGCCGAGATGTTGAATTATCAGTAAAAATATTACTAGAACAGATGAGCGATACATTGGCTGATGGTCAGCGTATTGAAATTCGTGGCTTTGGTAGTTTTTCATTGCATTATCGCGCCGCACGTCGCGGTCGCAATCCGAAGACAGGTGAAAAGGTAGATCTATCACCAAAGCATGTTCCTCATTTTAAACCAGGAAAAGAACTTCGTGATCGTGTTGATGAATCTAAGAATAAATGTTCGATACAGGACTAGTTATTATTTGTCTATTGTCGCTATTTGGGGGTGACTAGGGGGTAGGTTAATTTAGTCATCGATTTGTTACAGTCATATTTTATGTCATCCTTATAAAAATAATACCAATCTAACTAATGATAGAGATTTTATTCCTGTTATTGCCATTAGCCTTCTATTCTGGCTGGAAGTCGGCAAAAAAAAATAATCTAAAGCAATGTGTCGAGTCTAATAAGCTAGCAGATGATTATGTAAAAGGTGTTAACTACCTATTAAGTGAAAAGCCTGATAAAGCCCTTGAAGTTTTTATTAACCATCCTGATGTGGATGAGTATACGGCGGAGACTTATTTACTTCTGGGTAATATGTTTCGCAATAGGGGAGAAGTTGATCGAGCCTTGCGCTTGCATCAAAACTTAATGGCTCGCTCGAGTCTTAATAAAGATCAAAAAGCAGCCGTTATGTTTGCATTAGGTGAAGATTATTCAGCGGCAGGTATGCTTGATCGCGCAGAAGGTGTTTTTCAAGAATTGTTAACAACCAGCCCTCATGCGATCAATGCTTGCATCCCTTTGCGACAAATATATGAACAAACGCATGAGTGGGAAAAAGCAATAGAGGCGACGAAATGTCTCAAGCAAAAAAAAATGCCGATTGCTTATCAAAAACTCATCGCCCATTATTATTGTGAAATGGCTGAGACTGAAATGGAGCAAGGTAATCTTCATCGGGTTGAAGAATATATTGCAAAGGCTTATAAAAGTTGTAAAAAATCTGCACGGGTTATGGCGCTTCAGGCTGATTTATATGACAGAAAAAATAATTATAAACAAGCATTTACCTTGTATTTAAAGGCATTAAAAAATGATATGCACTTGTTGACTCATCTCTTTGAAAAAATAACCAAAGTGGCGATGAAAATAGGCAAAATAAAAGAGTTTGAAATCGTTTTATTTGAGTTATATGGTCGTGATGATAGTGTGTTAGCTTATTTATTAGAGTTAGTTGGTTTGGATAGCTCAGCACAGATTGCAACCGATTTTTTGCTAGAGGATTTGAAAAGAAAAAATCTGGATATTTACTCTATTAGTAAATCGATTGAAATCCTGCAAGCTAATGAAGCATGTTCAGAAAACGAAAAATTATCACGGATTAAACTTGCGCTCGATCATTACTTGCAGAGAAAGGCAACGTTTCAATGTTTAAGCTGTGGTTATCAAATGCAAGATTATCTTTGGCGATGCCCTGCCTGTTATCAATGGGATAAGGTTTCGCATGCATAGGAGTAGAGAGTGTCGAGTAAATTAATTATAGCGTTAGACTTTTCATCCGCCGATCAAGCATTAGCATTTGTAAGTCAATTATCACCTCATGATTGCAAGCTAAAAGTTGGCTTTGAGCTTTTTGTTAGTGCGGGCTCTGAAATGGTGAGCAAATTAACAGAAAAAGGTTTTGATATTTTTCTGGATTTAAAATTTCATGATATTCCTAATACGGTTGCTTCGGTCTGTAAAGCAGCAGCCCAACTTAATGTCTGGATGATGAATGTGCATGCGTCAGGGGGGGCGGAGATGATGCGTGCCGCTTATCATGCTTTGCATGAAAATGAGAATGTTAATACACCTAAGCTAATCGCCGTTTCTGTTTTAACATCAATGAGTGATGAGCAGTTGCAACAAACAGGAGTGAATGCATTAGCAAAAGAGCAAGTGGTGCATCTTGCGGGGATGGTGCAACAAGCAGGTTTAGATGGGCTAGTGTGTTCCGCGCAAGAGGCCGTCATATTACGCCAGAAGCTAGGTAAAGATTTTTTGTTAGTAACCCCTGGTATTCGTCCTGCTGGCTCTGCTAAAGGGGATCAATCACGAGTGATGACACCTACTGATGCGATTAGTGCTGGTGTGGATTATCTGGTTGTAGGTAGGCCAATCACTCAAGCAAAGAATCCATTAGCGGTTATCCAAAAGATTAACGCTGAAGTTCACGATGCGTTGTAATAATGGATGCGGTACCTTGTTGTTTGAAGTATTCGGAAAGTTTTTCAACGAGATAGACAGAGCGGTGATGTCCGCCAGTACAACCAATGGAAACTGTTAGGTAAGCGCGTTGGTTGTCAATAAAGTGTGGAATCCATTTTTGTAATAATTCGGTTAGATCATTTTGCATATTTTGCATGAGCGTTTGCTTGTCTAACCAGTTTATTACCACTTCTTCTAGGCCACTATGTTCGCGTAATGCAGGTTCCCAATAAGGGTTTGGTAGACAGCGGGCATCGAAGAGGAAGTCAGAGTCTCTTGGTGTGCCATATTTAAAACCAAACGATTGAAATACAAGAGAGAGCTGAAAGTCTTGCATAATACAGATGCGTTCTTTGATGAGTGTTGCAAGCGCATAAATACCCATTTGACTGGTATCTATTTGTAGATCAGCCATCTTTCGCATGGGTGTTAATAGTTCTTCTTCTTCTAAAATACAGTTTCGAAGTGTTTGTTCGGGGCAAGAAAGAGGGTGACGGCGACGCGTCTCATCATAGCGTTTTAATATAATATCTTTGTTTGCATATAAATAGAGTATATCGGTTTTATATTGTTCTTTTAATTTTTTGGCAAGCTCTGGAAAATGGCTGATACAATTTTTTCCACAGCGTGCGTCAATTCCAATCGCTATTTTTTTTAGCTTTATAATGCGCTCTGTTTTACATAATGGATCAAGTAACTCAATGGGAAGGTTATCCACACAGTAATAGCCTTGATCTTCCAGTGTATGTAGTGCTTGAGATTTTCCAGCCCCAGATAGTCCTGTGACAATAACAATATGCATTTTGGTACATCCTATGATATTTGAACTCTTGAAGATATAATATAGGACTTTTATTGAAAGTTTGGGTGGGGAAAGTAGTAGCGATAGAAAAAAGAGGATGAACTGAGGGAGGGAGGAAAAATAGGCAAAGCTAAATTGCTTTGCCTATTTTAGTGTCTAGTAAACCTTGTTATTCCATAGCAAGATTACGGTGTGCACCTTCGCGATTATGATGATCTTTTATTTTCTCTTTATGCTTGAGTAGCTGGCGATCTAGTTTGTCAGTTAATGCATCAATTGCAGCATACATATCATTAGAAGTCGCATCGGCAAAAATATGATTACCGCTGACATGCAAGGAAGCTTCTGCTTTATGCTCTAGTTTTTGCACTTCAAGAATGACATTAATATTTAATACCTGGTCAAAATGACGACTAATACGGGTTAGTTTTTCATGTATGTAGTCATTGAGGGCTTCTGTGATTTCTATATGTCGACCAGTTATATTTAATTGCATAGTTATCTCCTTTATAGTTTTTAATCGAACTTGGTTTGAGAAAATTTAACCAAGATCACCGATTAGCTGCTTAGATAAGCTTGCTTAATACTCTTTAAGCAAATGTTTTCCGCTCATGAGATGACGGAATATTCATCGCTTCTCGGTACTTTGCGACTGTTCGTCGCGCTACATTGATCCCCTGTTCTTTTAACAGGTTTGTCAATTTGCTGTCACTCAGAGGTTTGTTATTTGGCTCTGATGTGATTAATTTTTTAATCATTGCCTGAATGGCTGTGGCTGAACATGCACCACCTGTGCTAGTACGCACATGGCTTGAAAAGAAGTATTTAAACTCGTAAACACCGCGGGGTGTATGCATATATTTTTGCGTAGTAACACGTGAAATAGTTGATTCGTGGAGTTCTAACTGTTCAGCAAGGTCTTTTAGCACCATCGGTTTCATTGCTTCTTCGCCGTATTGAAAAAAGGCATTTTGACGTTCTACAATGGCATTCGCTACCTTTAATACCGTGCTGTTTCTATTCTCAATACTTTTTATTAACCAACGCGCTTGTTGCGTGTTGCTTTTTAAATAATCTCTGTCTTTTTTATTAGAAAGGTTTGTTAGCATATTGGAGTAGTAGTTGTTTATTTGTAATTTGGGTAATGTTTCCTGATTAAGCGAGACAATCCATAGTCCTTTTATTTTCTGTACATAAACATCTGGAGTGATGTAATTTGTTGTTGAATGATCAAACATATTGCCAGGATATGGATTAAGAGATTGTATTAATCCCATTAACTCGTCAAATTGTCCTGTCTTTAGTTTTAGTGCTTTCTTAATACTTATATAGTCCCGTTTTTCGATCAAGTCCAGATGTTTTTGCAGAAGTAGCCGCGTCTTTTTGTATAACAAGTGATCATTATAGAGGTGTTTTAACTGCAATAGCAAGGCTTCAGAGAGGTTTCTTGCGCCAATTCCAATAGGGTCAAGATTTTGAATATATTGCAATATTACATTGACTTCATCTTCCTCGATTAGCAGGGCATGTTGTAAGTTTGAAAATATTTGTTGGGTTGATTCGGTTAAAAACCCTTGTGGGTTGATATAAGAAATAATGGTGGCGGCGATCTCTTTATCAATAGCACTGAGTTGACTAAGATCAACTTGTTCCTGTAAGTGATCACGCAGTGTTTTTATGGGTGAATGCATGACATCGATAAGATCAGAAGCGCTCGTTTCAGCGTTGTTATTACCTGTTCTCCAGTCTGTGTCGTAGATATCATCCCAGCTAGTATCCATATTGAGTTCTTCAGAAAGGGTGGTGTTTTCCGTATCTGAAATAACCTCATTATCCTGTCGATTATCATCTTGATTTGTTTCGTTTGAGTCTTCAACACGCTCAAGCAAGGGATTAGTATCCAGATTTTCTTGAATTTCTTGTTGTAGTTCAATAGAAGATAATTGCAATAGGCGAATAGCCTGTTGCAGTTGCGGAGTCATGGATAGACTCTGTCCTAATTTTACACTAAGTCCCTGTTTTAACATATTTTATATTTATATTCTGTGGTGTTATTGGTGGGGCGATACGAATTGAATTTAGAATAATTATAACATGGAGTTTTGCTTATAAAATATGAAATGCTGATTGATGGTATGAAAATTGCTCATCTTGTTAGAGAAGATAAGCGCTTAAATATCACTCTGTTGGATCGGCTTTATAATTTAAAGTCTTCGCCTAAATAGATCTCGCGGGCTTGCTTGTTTTGTAATATTTCTTCAGGAGAGCCTTCAACAAGAATAGAACCATTGCCAAGAATATAGGCGCGGTCACAAATACTGAGTGTCTCGCGTACATTATGGTCTGTGATTAGGACACCAATTCCGCGTTCTTTTAGGTGCGTTACTATTTTCTGAATTTCGATGACAGAGATAGGATCAACGCCAGCAAATGGCTCATCCAACAAGATAAAAGAGGGTTCGGTTGCAAGTGCTCGGGCAATTTCGACACGTCGTCTTTCGCCGCCAGAGAGGCTGATACCAAGGCTGTCACGAATATGAGTGATTTGAAATTCTTCTAGGAGGCTTTCGAGTTTATTTTTACGCTGTTGACGATTGAGATCTTTACGCGTTTCTAAAATAGCGTAGATATTATCAGTAACGGAAAGCTTACGAAAAATACTGGCTTCCTGTGCGAGATAACCAATACCATGACGTGCGCGCAAATGCATTGAAAGATCGGTCAAGTCCGTTTCATCAAGAAGGATTTTTCCCTTGTCACTCGCAACCAGTCCAACAATCATATAAAAGCACGTTGTTTTACCTGCGCCATTAGGGCCGAGCAGACCAACAACCTCTGAGTCTTTAACATGCAAGGAAACATCACCAATAATGGCACGTTTGCCGTAGCTTTTATTTAGATTTTTTGCCGCAAGTAGTGTCAATTTATTGAGCTTTATTCGTTGGGTAAAAAATAGCGTGTACGCGGCTTTTATTGTTTTTCTTATTGCCTGCTTTTAATGCACCTGTCAAAGTAGAGAATTCGATATGATTGCTACTAAATTTATCATTGCCTTGTGAGAGTATTGCATTACCATTAAGAATAAGGCGCTTTTTCTCAACTAAATACTGCATTTGTTTAGCGCTGCCTTTTGCCATTTTGCCACTATCCATGCGTTGCTCAACCTTTAGCGGAAAGCCCGTTGCGATGATATTGATGATTTTGTTATTAGGTGCATTAATTTCAATACGAGCCGCGTGAATTTTCAAGGTTCCTTGTTTGATCGAAACATTGCCCTGATAAACTGCTTTGCCTTGTGATTTATTAAAAGTAACGGAGTCAGCATCAATCACAAGTGGTTTGCTGGCATCCGCTTTTACCGCCCAACTATAAGAGGGGAAAAGTAGTACGGCAAAGACAATGAGTAGATTAACCCTGTTCCTACGGATTAGGATCAAATTTTGCATGTACATTTGAGAGTATCCTCAGTTCTTGTTGATCTAATTGACTGCGTAAACCTGTGCCCGTCAGTAAGCCATCTTTTGTTGTTAGTGTAATAGGTGCATCTGTAAAAATCTCTCGTTTAATCGGATCAAATGAAAGATTCGCTGTTTTTAAACGGAAGTCTGTCGCCTTATTGCCTAGGCTGTCAAGTTGAATGCTATTATCTGTTGTTTTATTCTGGCGAGTTGTTTTTTGGATTAAAACAGAGCCTGCAAGTTCAATCACACCTTGAGATTTATTCTGCTGTGCCTTTTCGGCATGGATAAAAAGC
>JAGLDT010000166.1 GCA_023145485.1 Cocleimonas sp.
AACGCATACACGGACAGACACTGTCGTGAGACATCTAGACGGACACAGACATACAGATGGACAGATATATACAGACGGACAGGGAAAGACAGACAAGCGTCGTGCTGACAGACAGACAGACAGACAGACAGACTTGCTGGCAGGCGGACAGACTGACACACAGAGTACCTCTTGCAAGGCATAAGTGTACAGCGGGATGACGTCACACATTGCCAAAATGATCCAAAACGAAAACTGCACTCCGGAGGTGATGACGTCACGCTTTCTCTCGAACTGTGTCAACACTGCTGCGCACGTCTGCAATTGTAGAAAGAGAGAAAAATGAAATGCTGACAATATTGTGAGACAACACGGGACAGTTATAGGCACGGAAACCCCATTAAACAAAACCCAGATATAAAGGACAAAAGGATCTTCATCATCTCCGTTATGATGTCATCAAAAACATCGTCATTTGATGACGATTTATTGTGTAACTGAGGATCATCATCGTCATCGTCCTTATCATTAGCAGCAGCGTCATTCACCGTCATCACCACTACCATCATTCATCCATCCATCGTCATCACCATGAACGCTACAACCACCATCATCATCATCAACATCACCACCATCATCACCCCCACCACCACCACCCCCATCATCGTCGTCTTTGTCGCCATCACCATCTAAACCACGCAACTACAAAAGGAGCATAAATACAACAACAACAACAACAACAAACAACAAACAACAACCAAACAACAACCAAATAAAAACAACAGCAACAACAACAACAACAAACAACCAGCAACAACAAACAACAACAACAACAACAGCAAACAAACAACAACAAACAACAACCAAACAACAACAACATCAACCACCATCACCACCACCAACACCACCACCACCACCAAATAGTGACATAATCTTCAGAATGTTGGAGGCGGTCACTCAATGGAAGAAGAAGAAGAAGGTGGTCACGGAACTGACGTCGAAGAGTTGCTGCTTTCTGCCAGATGTCAACTGAACGAACAAGCTGCACCTGGTTGTATCCTTACCCGGTGTTAGGTCCAATGAACTGTCCCTGCACCACAACCTTTTCTCACGCGTTGCTCGTGTTACCAAAGACATTGTACTGAATAGTATTTCTTGGTGTTGCACGCACATGGTAAAGGTTGTAGGACATGTTCTGCTAGTCAGTTCAAATTCACAGTGCAGTTATCTGCTCAGAACATATATGTTTTCTCATCCACAGCCTATACTAGGGCATGTATGGTGGAATGCACAGCCTGTTGTGAACGTGTGTGGACAGGCAGCTGCTTGGTGTTACTTGGACTTGGACTTGGACTCGT
>JAGLDT010000167.1 GCA_023145485.1 Cocleimonas sp.
GCAAGAAGATTGGAAAAATTTATTTGATTTGATACCCACCTTGAAGAAGCAAAACTTACTCAGGACAAAATTACAAAAGAGTTTTGAAGTAAAGGCTCTAAAAGGCATTTTTCAGGCAACCGCATTGAAAAACGAACCTGCTAGACTGCACCTTTTATGGAAAAAACTACCTGCAATAACAAAGACTAAACCACAGGCGGTATTAAATTATATTGATGCCTTAATTACGGTAGATGACACTCAATTAGCAGAAAAAATATTATTAACGGCATTAAATAAAAACTGGAATGCTAGTTTAGCCGAACGTTTTGGGAAAATTGACCATCTCAGTCTTAATAAATCCATTCAACAAGCTGAAAAATGGTTGCTAGAACATGATAATAGTCCCGAATTATTATTATGTTTAGCGCGTTTATACCGTGGCAATAAGCTATGGGGGAAAAGTTGTTATTTTTACGAGTCAGGTTTGAATATGGCACCAAATACCAAAGGTTATTTGGAATTCGCAGAATTACTTACACAACTGGACGATGAAGAAAATGCCATCCTTTGTTACCAAAAAGGTTTAAGATACTGTGCTACTAACAAAGGTGAAGCGCTTTATATAAAAACAAAAAACTTAGCTGCCCCTTCTAAGACATTGAAAGTTGAAGATGATATTGAAAAATTTTATACCATTTAGGCTAACCCTGCGAATTATAGGTTAGGTTTAATCGGAGAATTCGAAGCTATTGGAGTAGCCTTATCTAAGGTTACAAAAGAATAGGGGTAACTATTTTTTTCATCGGCTTGATGGTCTATGCGCTCTACTTGATCCCATTGATATTGTGTGTAGTCTGGAAAGAAAGTATCACCTTCTAGTGTTGCATCGATTAGGGTCAGATAAAGACGGTCTGCTTGAGGCAAGAAGCTCTTATACAGATGAGAACCACCTGTTATAAATATTTCATCGCTATAGGGTGATTTCTCTTTTGCAATCGCTATCGCTTGATCAAGTGAGGTGACGACTTCACAGCCTGCTATTGTTAGATCTAAGTTGCGTGTGACGACAATGTTTAAGCGTTTAGGTAGCGGTCTACCAATGGATTCATAGGTTTTTCGTCCCATAACGATGGGACTTCCTAAGGTGGTTTTTTTGAAAAAAGCTAAATCAGCGGGAAAATGCCATGGCATTTTTTGATTTTTGCCAATGACGCGCTGATGTGCCATTGCTGCAATCATGGAAATTTTCATGCATCTCCTTTAAATCACACGACTTTAAGTTGATCGCCATTTTTTTATTTGACTACTCGCAAGGTAGGCTTTTTACGGGGTGGTGGTTTATTCGTTCCACCTGAGCTTGACCCAGAAGAACCGCCACCACTGTCATTATTGCTGGGTGGTGGGCCTCCATTCTGCTCGTCATTGAACATCATACCTTGACCATTTTCAGCAGCATAGATAGCTAAAACAGTGTGCATCGGCGCATAGATATTATACGGTTTACCACCAAAGCGGGCGCTAAACATAATGCATTCATCATCGATGACGAGGCTTTGCACAGCAGATGGGTTTATATTGAGAATAATTTGCCCATCATCAATGTATTGTTGCGGTACAGAGACGGTTTCATCCATTGCATTGATAACAACGTGAGGTGTCACGTTATTATCCATGATCCATTCATAAATGGCTTTAACCAAATAGGGACGGTTTGAGGTCATCATGGTCTTATTGATTTCTCAGCATCTGATAAGGAATTTTGGAACATGTCTCTAGAGAAGACTCTGTCCATATAATCCATCACAGGTTTGGCGTCGGATGCAGGTAAATCAATACGGTAACGAGGTAAACGCCATAAAATAGGTGCAATAGTACAATCGACTAAAGTGAAGTCATTACTTAAAAAGTAGGGTTTTATTTCAAAAACTTCTGAAGCTGAAATAACACTGTCACGCAATTCTACGCGAGCATTATTCATCCGTGTTTCATCACCATTTTCTAGTTCTTCGGCTAAGGTATACCAGTCTCTTTCAACCCGAAAGAGTGCTAAACGAGAGTGAGCACGGTGAACAGGATCAACAGGCATAAGAGGAGGATGAGGGAAGCGCTCATCAAGATATTCCATAATAACACGTGCATCGTAGAGTACGAGATCACGATCTATTAATGTTGGAGCAGTATTATAAGGATTAAGTTGAGCAAGGTCATCGGGCATTTCAGCAGGATCTATCTCAATAATATCAACCGCAATGTCTTTTTCTGCTAGTACTATACGCACTCGATGACAATTGATGCAATCTGGTAAAGTAAATAGCGTCATAACGGAACGACGATTCGCAACTGAACTCATGTAATATCTCCCAAAACAAAAAAAGCTATCTACCTAAAAGGCAGATAGCTTCTGGATACTACACTAGTAAAGGAACTAGATCACTACTAATGAATGTCTTTCCAGTATTCTTTCTTTAGCATATAAGCAAAAATGAAGAATACAAGTAAGAACAACAGCGTAAAGATGCCATACATAGTACGGTGCAACTGTGCAGGCTCGCTTACATAGGCAAGGTAGTTAGTAATATCATGCACGGTACGATCAAATTCAGCAGGTGATTGTTTACCAGGTTTAACGAGTTCTAGATGATCAACCACTTTACTGATCTTGTGAGACTCAACAACAGAGTAAGCACTTTTGGGCATTACTTTATACTTACCACCATCAACAGGATTCTCTTTAACATACCCATCAGCTTCTGCTTTAGTAGGGAATGAGGCGACTTCTTCTTTGTTGAGTAATGCTCTATAGACCGTTTTGGAGGCAACAAAATCATCTGCTTCCTTTTTAGTCTTATAGTGCTCAACAATATCTTCACCCATCAGCCCCAGCTTTACCACATCAAACGTACGTTTTTCTTCCAATACTTTTTTAGCAGCTTCTTCTGAAGTAAAAGATTCATCTGCATGACCGTGATGCATGATGTCATAACGGAAAACAGGATCTTTGGTTCCTTCCAAAGTAGCCAACACATTCGGCATACCCACACTGTCAAAAATGGTGTTATTAACACCAAAAGGACGTGAGTCATCAGAGTGGAAGCCTTTTAGATAATTGTAAATCCAATCCGCACCGCGTGAACGCCCTACTAACGATAAATCAGGTGGGGCACTACCAAACCATTTTTCTGCATCTTTCGCAGGAATGGCACTGGTCATCAATGCGCCCGTTTTTGTGGGCTTATCGTCCTCATCCCGCGTAAAAATAATCGCTTTAATTTGCTCATCGCTGACACCAGTATCGGCAGCAACACGATTATAACGACTGAACTTTAAGGAGTGACAGCCTTGGCAATAATTCGCAAAGTATTTTGCACCACGCAAAAGACTCATCTTGTCATGGACATCAATATCAGCAGGTTCTAAATGAACACCGCCACCCGCTGCGTTTGCAACAGGAGAGGCAATAAAGACTGCCATAATACCGGTTGCAAGCGTTTTAATCATAGATCGCTTCATTGTATTCACCTTCATCCTGTTACCCTCTCTGGAACTTCCTTTTCTGCATTGCAACGTGATGCAACTAATGGTAATAACAAAGTCGATGCTAAATAAGTCACAGGTAAGGCTAACATTAACCAGAAGAAGTGACGCATAGGGCCAGTGAAACTATCGTCCCAGCGCAACCAGTCGGTGAATAAGACTAGTCCCAACAAGGCAATAAACCAAACAAGGTACCTTGCTCTTTGATCAGGGCGACTGTGTGCAATCGTTACTAAGAAGAATAAGAAATAGATTTGTGTTGCACGCGTCCCTAATTCACGGAAGAAATCGGTGACTGGCATCACGCCAAGATAACCAAGAATTAGGAAGAATACAGCAAACCAGATGATGTTTAGCTTGTGCGCTGTGTTTCTATAGCGAATCGATTTGATCGGATTCTTATCCAACCACGGAAGTATAAACAATATGGCAATCGCACCAAACATCGCTAATGTGCCATACCATGGATCAGGCACTGCACGTAATACAGTATAAAAGGGTGTGAAATACCAAACGGGCGCAATATGCTCAGGTGTCTTCAGTGGATTTGCAGGCTCAAAGTTAGCATGTTCAAGCAGGTAACCGCCACCTTCTGGCATAAAGAACAAGATAGCGAAGAACACCATCAGGAACACCACAATACCTGCAATGTCTTTCACACTGTAGTAAGGATGGAAGGGGATACCGTCTAAAGGAATACCGTTCTTATCTTTGTTCTTTTTAATCTCAACGCCGTCAGGATTGTTTGAACCCACCACATGTAATGCAACAATATGTACAAACACTAGACCCACTAGAATCAATGGCACTGCAATAACATGGAAGGCAAAGAAACGATTTAGTGTAGGATCAGAGATAACAAAGTCCCCACGAATAGTCGTAGAGAGCACATCGCCAATATAAGGAACGGTATTAAATAGGTTGATAATAACCTGCGCGCCCCAGAATGACATTTGACCCCAAGGCAATAAGTACCCCATAAAGGCTTCAGCCATTAGTGCCAAATAAATCGCCATACCGATTAACCAGACTAATTCACGTGGCCCTTTAAAGGAACCATAAATTAGACCACGGAACATATGCAGATAGACCACAACAAAGAAGAGCGAAGCTCCTGTGGAATGCATATAGCGGATAAACCAGCCCCCAGGGACATCACGCATGATGTGTTCCACCGAGGTAAAGGCCATCATCGTGTCTGGCTTATAATGCATTGTTAACAAAATACCAGTAACGATCTGAATAACGAGTACTAACATGGCAAGTGAGCCAAAGAAGTACCATGCGTTAAAGTTCTTAGGCGCATAATATTGCGCCAAATGCTCATTCCATACCTTAGTTAAAGGGAAACGATCATCAATCCAATTGATTAAGCTCACTATGCAACTCCCTTACTTTCGCCGACCCGAATCGTGCTGTCGTTTTTGTAGTAATAAGGCGGTACTTCCAAATTAGTGCCTGCTGGAGACCCCTTCATTACACGACCTGCCATATCAAAACGTGAACCATGACACGGACAATACCAACCACCAGGCCAACCCGCGCCTAAGTCTGCTGGGCCTAACTCAGGACGATAGGTTGGCGAACAACCCAAATGAGTACAAATACCAATCAGTACCAAATACTGCTCTTTAATGGCACGATGGCTATTTTGAGCATAAGCAGGTTGCTGTGACTCAACCTCCGAATCTGGGTCAGTCAGCTTAGGATCAACGCTGGGAAGCTTCGCAATCATCTCAGGGGTACGATTGACCACCCAAACAGGCTTACCACGCCAAATAACACGAATTTGTTGACCTGCCTCAATCTTAGAAATATTGACCTCTACAGGCGCACCCGCAGCCAAGGCTCGCGCACTTGGTGTCAACGACATAACGAACGGGGTTGCCATCGCAGCGGTTCCTATCGCACCAACCACCGAGGTGGCTACTACTAGAAAGCGCCTACGACCCTTATCTACC
>JAGLDT010000168.1 GCA_023145485.1 Cocleimonas sp.
TCAATTTTAACGATTAAATTTAGAGCGTTTAAAATGAAAGTTTTTGTTATTAATCTGCAGGGCGAAACATTGATGCCCTGCAGCTCAAGAAAAGCAAGGTTATTGCTTGAGGGAGACAAGGCTAAGGTTATTCACCGTAGTCCATTTACTATCCAGCTCAATTATGGCTCAACAGGCTATAAGCAAGATTTAACCTTGGGTGTTGATACAGGTCATTCAGAGGTTGGGTTGTCAGTGGTATCAAAAACCAAAGAAGTATTTTCAGCAATAGCCAAGATGCGTAATGATATTTCATCAAAGATGGTCACAAGACGCAGGTACAGAAGGCAGAAAAGAAGCCAGCTTAGATACCATAAGCCAAGATTTTTAAATCGTTCTGCATCAACAAGAAAGGGACGATTAGCCCCATCAGTCCAATGGAAAGTAGAAGCTCATATCAGACTGATTGACCAGATTAAAACCTTACTGCCAATATCAAAAGTAGTGTTAGAAACGGGTACGTTTGATATGGCAAAGATGAAGAATCCCAGCATCACGAACGAGCAATATCAAAAAGGTGTTCAGTATGGATTTGAAAATATTAAAGCTTATGTTTTGAGTCGAGACGATTATCAGTGTCAATGCAAAAAGAAAGGTTGTAGCGACAAATTACACGTACACCATATTAAGTTTCGCTCTAATGGTGGCTCAGACACACCAAGCAACCTAATTACTTTATGCGAAAAACACCATAAGGCGTTGCACGGTGGCAAGCTCAAGCTAAATGTTAAATCTCACAAAAGCCTTAAATCAGCAACAACTATGAACATTATCCGCAGTCGATTATTACGCTATTTTCCCGAAGCTATTGAGACGTTTGGCTACATCACCAAAGCGAACCGCTACCAGCATAAGATTGAGAAAACACATTCAAATGATGCGTTTGTTATTGCGGGTGGCTCAAATCAAAAGAGGGCAGAAGAAAGAATAATCAGTTTTAAGCGGAAGAATAACCGTTCATTGCAAAAGAACCGAAACGGCTATGCGCCTGCTATTCGGAGGCAACGATACCCTGTTCAACCAAAAGATTGGGTCAGATTTGAAGGGAAGCAATA
>JAGLDT010000169.1 GCA_023145485.1 Cocleimonas sp.
AATACACTGAGCTTAAATTATATTGGTGGGCTAAAAGCAGCCACAGGGCTGTACCAGTTTGGTCTGTTGCCCGAAGATGAGGCGGTTCAAGTTGCTCAAAGAATGCTGTCCAAAGGATATAGAAAAATAGCCGTTGTCGTCCCAGACTCAGGTTGGGGAAGACGCTTACGTAATAGTTTTGGCAATACTTTTACGCGTGGCGGGGGCAAAGCCATTATCACTATTAATTATGCCAGTGACAGTGGACGTTACGGTGATATCGTTACAGCACTTAGTAAGAAGAAAAAAGGTCTTGATGCTATTTTCTTAGCGGCATCGCCCTCCCAAGCACGTGGTATACAACCTTTGCTTCGGAAGAGCCTGAAATCTAAGCCTATTTACGCCACTTCACATATCTATTCTGGATTAGCAAATCAATATCAAAATGTCAGTCTAGAAGACATCACTTATAGCGAAATTCCTTGGATTTTAGAAGTTGCCCACAAAGGACTACCTCAGGATTCCAAATTTCCGCGCTTACGGGCTTTAGGAATGGATGCTTTAATGGTTGCTAAAGGATTGCCAAGATTAAAAAATGGCTCAGCACTCAATGGCAGAACAGGACGGATTAAACTTCATAACGACGGAACCTTGCATCGTCAGTTAAAATGGGCAAAGTTTAATGGTGGTTCTCCCGTTCCACTGCCTAATTGATGGATATTGAATGTATTTATTTTTTTTGAGTCGCCTTACTTACTGTTGCAAGCTTTCTATCATGCTATTCATAATTGGTAACATCAGTTGCTGATGGCTTATATTTTTTCCTAGCCCTCGACTATCATTACTACCAATCATAATACTGAAACTATAAATACGCTGCTTTAAACGCAGGCTACCGACTAACCATTTGTCTTTTGTGTTGCCACTGCTTGTTTTTGAGGTAGCTGATTTTACCAGAAGAAAATTAACCCCGTATTTTTTCTCTACAGAACGTAGAAACTTTAGTGGATTATTTTTTTTCGCTGAAGAAATCGTGAATAATGACTTCATATAGCGACGACTATTTTCATTGCTGAGGTATTGCTCTAAGTCGTTTGAGCTACTTTTTCCGCCTCGACGTGAGGTGTACTCTATTTTGTGCTTCCCTTCTGTAGATAAGAGTCGATTCATTTGCAAGGTATGAATCATGGCTGGATTATTATCATAGGGAATACCATACAGGTGGCGTGTTATCGCATGAATCATCTGATGGACGTTTTGAGGGGTGCTTTCTACACTACCCACACTCAACTCATAGGCAAGCTTATTGGTATTTGTACTGATATTAGCGCCTGTGTTTTTTGAGAGTGAAAAATGTTTGTAGAGTTTTGTAAGATCTGCTGAGGATAACTTATGGCTTTGTGTTAAAGCATACAGTAAAGACAATACCTTTCCCTGCTGAATACTTTGTTGCAAACTAAAGCTATATCCCTTTCGACTTAATGTTTTGCAACTGCCAATACCATCACGTATTGGCTCGCTAGTATTGCGTATTCCAGTATAAGATTTATTGCAATAACGCGTACTTGGAGTGTCATTGCGTGACAGTAATAAACTACTGATCGCTAATGTACTCAGACCTGCAATGATACGCTTTTCACTTAAACCACGTTGGTAAGAACGAATGATACTGCCTTCTTCATTGGCAATATTAAGGCTAATCAGCGCCCCGTTATTATCAACACTCTCCCCTAGTCTTTTATTGAAAAGCTTGGGATAAAAACGATGCGTAGTGTTAAAGGCTATCTCTAATGCATGGTCTAATTGTTGATTTTTCAAAATAGGTACGCTGATTTTTACATCCGTTATCAGCGTATTTTCTTTCAGATCTGCATTCACTTTTTGTAAATTCTGATGCAAACTTGTTTTTATTTTTCCTAAAGTTAACTCACTGCGTTGTAATAAATGTTGATACCGTAGTGGCGTTTCTTTTTGCTTTTCTCTTTTTTCTATAAACTTCAACCATCGCGCAGATATTGTCATTGCTGGTGCAAGCTTCATTGCCTCCAAGTCAGCTAATATTCTTCGCAAAGTATGGGGTTGTATTTGTTTATAAATACGGGTTGCTACTGTTTCAGTTTGTTTTAGTAAACGCTTCCATGTATTTTGACGCGGTTTAGGGTGCATCGAAAACAATAATGACATATTAGTTTGCTGATAATACGCCGTTGCCAGTAATGCCTGTTGTCCTGTATTTAATTGCTCTGGAGATTTACCAAACAAGGTTTCGGAAATTGCAGCTAATCCATAAATATCTTCTTTTGCTGAAAAGAGAGGGATATGCATTGCACTCCAGCGCTTAAACTCTTCCCCGTTGTTTTGTGCCAAATAAGGGTATAAATGGCGGGCAACCTGTAAGGTTTTTTTAGTTTTATCAAAGCGCTCAATAAGGCTTTGGCTCTGTGTATTTTTATTAGCATAATTACCTTTTAGCCCCTTGGCAATACGCATAATGAGCGCATCACCCTGAGCGCCTAACTGATAAGGAGCAGTTAAGTTAACCCCTTTGTAAGAGGCATTTTGAAGGCGTATTATTTTTTTATACAATGACCAAAAGCTAGGATCTTGTTGAGTAAACGATAAGGTTTTATCACTCAGTGCTTTGGTTAAATTCCAGTATAAAGGAGGCACATTTTTAACATATAAAGCCCCTGTTTCATTATTATAATCATTCACTAACGGGGGCAATGCACCGATCAGATGATTGCTTTCATCATGCAAACTAATGGCAATACTTTGACGGTGTTGTTTTAGATAACTTTGTAGTTGTTGCTGATCAACAGGCTGTGAAAGATAGTAGTACATACTACCGCTAATAATTGCAATGGCGAATAAACCAATGCCAATCACTAGAAAGGCAACCAATAAGAGAGCACCAAAAAGTGATTTTGGTTTAAACCAAGAAGCAAATAGAGAGGGTATACTAGCAAGATACAATAATACTGACAGCCCCCTTTCTCTTAAATAAAGAGGCAATGTTAAAAATGTTAATCGTTGTGGGGGTTGAGTACCCTCTTGATCATCCCGATTCCAAAATGCTTTCACTCCCGTCGTATGAACACGTAACCGCAAGGCATCACGTCGGTCTTCTTCTTTTGAAATCCAAACAGCTCCTTTTAAATTATTCATACATTACTACCTCCCCCTTTTTCTCATAATTCTCTGATGTTGCGGGGAAAGCTGTCGTATTCTTTTTTGCGATTTTTCCTCTTGATCCTTAATGTTAGCTATTTTTTCTTCCTTAGACTGCTTTTCCTCATTCTTTATTATTGACTCTTTATCTTTATCAATATTTTCTTTAGAAACCTTTGTTTTTAACGGCTCTTTTATAGACACTTCTTCTTTCTGACCTGTACTGTTTACTATTGTCTTTTTAGCATTGGTATCTGTTGAGGGTTTTTTCTTAGGCTCAGTAACACTTACCATTTTATCTTTACCCCCCCCTTTCAATACATCTTCCTTAGGATGATTAACGCTTGCCATTTTATCTTTAGAAATAGCACTTTTAGAGGCATTTTCTTTTTCCACAGTTGTAATTACTGTTTTATCTTTAACAGTGATATCTTCAGGAGTCTCTTTTTTAGACTCCATCACACTTACCGCTTTATCTTCAGAAATCGCATCTTTGAAAATGTCTTTTTTGGTTGCCTCTTCTTTCTCTTTTTTTTCTGTTTTCTTTGTAGTACTACCCTCTAAAACTTCATTTTCTGTTTTTCTTTTAGAAGACTTTTCAGTAAAAGGTTTATCATTTACACCCTCCTTTTTTTCCGCCTTCTCTTCTAATCCTTCCTTGCTATTATCTATTTTTTTCTTCTTTCTCTTAAAGGCAGGATCGTTTTCTCCTCCTTTATCTGCTCCTTTCTCTCGCAAAGAAAGACTTGAAAGACCCGATAATGAGCCATCGTCTTTCACTTCATGATGTTCAA
>JAGLDT010000017.1 GCA_023145485.1 Cocleimonas sp.
TCGCCCCTGTTTTAGATGCTCAAAGTTATTTATTAGTTGATCATATCAGTGGCGTAGAACTAGCAGCAAAAAATCCTGGTAAACGGACCGAGCCTGCAAGCATTACCAAATTAATGACAGCCTATGTTCTATACAGTGAATTAGAAAAAGGTAATGCAACCCTCGAAGACCGTGTCTTAATTAGTGAAAAAGCATGGAAAATGGAAGGTTCTCGTATGTTTGTCGAAGGAGGAAAAAAAGTTCCTCTTGAACGTATGCTACATGGCTTGATTATTCAATCAGGCAATGATGCCGCCGTCGCACTAGCTGAGCATGTTGCAGGAAGTGAAAGCGCCTTTGTTGATAAAATGAATGCTGCTGCTGCCAAATTAGGCATGGATGGCACACGTTATGCCAATGCATCAGGGATGCCAGACCCTCAGCACTACACCACTGCAAGAGATATTATTAAATTATCACGGGCATTAATTAAAAATTATCCGCAATTTTATAAGCTCTATAAAATAAAAAATTATACCTATAATGGTATCAAGCAATACAATCGGAATAAATTACTATGGCGAGATAAAACTGTCGATGGTATGAAAACAGGACATACCGACTCTGCAGGATATTGTTTAGTCGCATCCGCAGAACGTAATAATATGCGTTTAATTTCGGTGATGTTAGGTGCAAGTAGCGAGAAAACCCGTGCAGACTATAGCCAGCAACTACTAGAGTATGGCTTCCGTTTCTTTGAAACACATAAACTCTATACCAGCAACTCCGTATTAGCCGAAGCACGTGTCTGGAAAGGGGTAACTGATAAAGTTCCAGCGGGTACTATTGATGGTTTATATGTCACTATACAAAAAGGGCATTACGATAAACTAAAAGGCATGATGGAATTATACAAAGATATTGATGCGCCTGTACAACGCGGCGACCCTCTAGGTAAAGCTATTATTAAAGACGGCGATATTATTGTCGCAGAACTTCCACTGGTCGCACTCAGCCCAGTTGATGCTGGTGGTTTATGGTCATCCGTTACCGATAGTATTAAAAAGTTATTTTCTAATTAAGGCTGTTTGAAGTAATGAAACAAAGCGTACCACAAATTTCAGAAGAAGAATCCTTAATTGAATTTCCCTGTGACTTTCCTGTAAAAGTTATGGGGGCAGCCATTCCTGAATTTCATCAGTGCATTTTAGAAATCGCTAATAAGCATGACCCGCATTTTAATCCTGATAAAACCAAACAGCGTGACAGTAAAACAGGGAAATACACCAGCTTAACGCTTATTATACATGCCGAAAATAAACCTCAGTTAGATGCTTTATATCAAGATCTAACTGATTGTGAGCTAGTCCTTTGGGCGTTATAGAATCCCTATAATGCAAGACATACCCTTGTTTAATATAAAAATAAAACAACTGGGGTATCAAGACTACCTACCCATCTGGCAAGCAATGCAACACTTCACCCAACAACGTAATAAAAATACGCTGGATGAGTTATGGATTGTAGAACATACCCCAGTATTTACCCTCGGTCGTAATGGCAAGCGCAAACATATCCTTAATGCAGGTAATATTCCTATTATCCCCATTGACCGTGGGGGACAAGTTACCTATCACGGCCCTGGGCAATTAGTTATTTATTTATTAATTGACCTAAAACGTCGTAAAATGGGGGTTAGACAGCTAGTCACTCATATAGAAAATGCCATTATTAGTTTTTTAGCCATCTATCACATCACGGGGAATAATGACCCCAAAGCCCCAGGTGTTTATGTCAATAGCAAAAAAATTGCAGCCTTGGGTTTACGTATTTCTAAAGGTTGTAGCACACACGGTTTAAGTCTCAATGTTGATATGGACCTAAGGGTATTTAAACGTATTAACCCCTGTGGTTATAAAGATTTAAAAGTCACGCAATGCAAAGACGTTGGTATTGAACAACCCATACTTCAAATTGCTGATGAGCTAGTTCAATATTTATTAGATAACCTATCATCCTCTACAGTCTTTGGTATTGAATAACCCAATAAAAACAAGGGAGTAACAAATAAGTCGCCCGTAGTTTATACAAAACAAGATCAGTGAAATGAAAATGTGATGCGTGATAGCGATGCAGTCGATAGACTCGGTTTTGTATTTTTCAAGCATTCACCGACAGATAAATCAATATCCATAGGGGATAAGATAAGGATAAAACGAAATGAAATAAGAAGATTTAAAGCAAGGAGGAGAGTGTCTACCTTGCTCTGAATTCGACTGGCTAAGGCTTACCCTCAGGATTTTTTTTGACACCTAATCCTGCAAAAAATGACCATTAAGATGATTTTATTGAAAGAATAGCGAAAAAAGATCATATTCCCTAAAAAATTGCTATTATTATATGAGTGGAAACAATGTTTACACATATGTTTATTTTAAAATTCTAGAAAGGCGATAATTCGTTATTAGTGATGGCAGAAAAAAAACTAACATTAAAAGGACGTGGTAGAAGGATAGTTATAGACTCCACAAAAAAAACAGGTACTAAGAGAAGGACATTATCTCTTAATACATCAAACTCAATATCCAAAGCAGCACAAGCAGCTAAAGCACTGAAGGAAATGCAAGCCAACAAGGCCGCCAAAAAGGCAGCTAAAGCGGCAAAGTATGCTGAAGGCCTAAAAATAGCCAAAGCCGAAGCTAAAATAGCTAAAGCGGCAGAAAAAGCTAAAGTTGCTAAAATTGCTGAAGAAAAAGCAAAGCTAGCGAAAGAAGCTAGACCTTCTAGTATTGCAGCAAAAAAGCTGAATGAGCGTATGCTTGAGCACCATCAAGTTTGGCGTGATTTCAAGCCACTGCAAATTGGTATTGATGTAGCTGTTCGCTCATGGTGTGAGGCACAAGGATGGAGCTATTCTAAGCGTATCCTTGGAAAGGCTTTTAATTTACACACCCGTGACTTACGCTACCGCAGAGCAATGGCAAAAGGTGGTGTGCGTTATACTTTAGACGAAGCTATAGACGGCGAAGTAGATGAGTTGATGCAAGATTATGCTCGTATGAAAGTGGATAAAGCAGAGCGACGCATCGAACGGGAAAAAGCAGAAATAGAAGCAAAAGCAGAGAAAAGCTCTCCTGAATAGCACCTTAGCTTGCTGAGTACAACGAGGTAAATTACCTCGTTTATAACATTTGATCCATTATTATTTCTCGTTCTCATCGTCTGCGATAGGAATGCGTACCCTCATGCTCCACCTTATTTTAGCCAGAGAGTAGTTCGTATTCCGTCAACAGCCTACAGGTTACCTTGCTTCTAAAATTTGATTTGTTCTGGGGAAAACTGTTGATTTTAGAGATCCGCGAGAGCATTTGTAGATGCTGTGAACAGCATGAGAAAAATAGGAATGAGCATTCTTGTTTTTTTCAATTGAATTGAGTTTATTTTTATTTCCTTATTTGAGGGAGTAGTGTTGGTCGCCTTTTTTCAACGTAATGACAAATACATAGCATCCCCATAGCTAAAAAATCGATATTCTTCTTTAATCGCATGTTGATAGACTTGTTTAATCGTTTCATAGCCAGAAAAGGCGGAAACTAGCATTAACAGTGTCGATTCTGATAAATGAAAGTTGGTTATCATACGATCTACGACATTAAACTGATAACCTGGGGTAATAAATAAACGGGTATCGCCACTAAAGGGGTGTAACTCTCCTCCTTGAGCAGCAGATTCTAGACTGCGTACTGAGGTTGTTCCAACAGCAATAACCCTTCCACCGCGTTTTTTACAATCAGCAACCGCCTGACAAACACTTTCATCCACCTCTACCCATTCAGAGTGCATTTTATGCTCTGATAAATCCTCAACCCGAACAGGTTGAAAAGTACCCGCACCGACATGCAATGTCACCTGCGCTGTTTGCACCCCTTTTTGTTTTAACTCCGCTAATAAAGGGTTACTAAAATGTAAACCTGCTGTTGGCGCAGCAACTGCTCCTGGTGTTTTTGCAAAAACGGTTTGATAGCGCTCACGGTCATCTTCAGTATCAGCCCGCTCAATATAAGGAGGCAGAGGGATATGCCCATATTCTTCGAGTAGAGCCAGTAGTGGCGTATTATTTAAGACCTTCAGTTCAAATAACGCCCCTTCCCGACCCATCACTTCAACGTGAATCTGATTCTCTAAGGTTAAAATAGCACCTTCTTTAGGTGATTTGCTGGATTTAATATGAGCTAATAACTCAAACTCCGAGAGTAAACGCTCAACCAGAATTTCAATCTTCCCTCCCGTTGATTTGTTACCGTATAAACGCGCAGGTATAACGCGGGTATTATTAAACACCAGTAGATCATTGGGCAGAATAAAATCAATCAGGTCACTAAAAATTTGATCCTCACAAGAGGCAGTATCATTTTCAGTATTTTCAACCACCAACAAACGGCTAGCAGTACGATCTTGCAATGCTTGTTGGGCGATTAGATGAGGCGGGAGTGCATAGGAGAAGTCAGATAATTTCATCCGCGATATAGTAGCTAATTCATTCTCATTATGAAATATTATTTTCTTGGAGTCGCCTATGGAATGAGAACTTGGTAGTGGGCTAATTGTATGAATCATGCCTCTATATCAATTCCCTAAACTCCTATTTGGGAACACAATTAGGAAATTCCATTGACACAGTGCTACATCGAAATAGAATTTCTAAACAGCGTTACCAAATAGAACTTGGTAACGAGGAAAAACCCAGCACAAACGTTGTAAATTCTGGGTTTCCGCAC
Organism: Cocleimonas sp.; assembly: GCA_023145485.1. Lineage (GTDB taxonomy): Bacteria > Pseudomonadota > Gammaproteobacteria > Thiotrichales > Thiotrichaceae > JAGLBW01. The sequence continues at coordinate 4,758 of JAGLDT010000017.1, forward strand.
AAGCTCCAAGCCAGTCTACCATGCTAAAATACCGTGATTGATGACAGCGATATTGAACAGCTTGTCTTTAATAAAGATCTATCATCATAGACACAGCATCAGCGATTAAAAGTGTCAAAGCGGGTAGCGCAGATACCTAAAATTATATTTAGTCGATAGGGAGAAATAACAATGGCAACTAAAAAGCCTTTATTTATAATTGATGAACAACAACCTGGCAGTATTTTAAAAGATTTTTCTACTTTTTTAGCATTTATTGTGGAGGGAAAATATTTAATCAGTCAAAAATCATTCAACTTCTCCCCCCCAGCACTGAATGATTTAAACCAATGCATGACGAAACCTATTCAACACGGTTTCAGATACCCTGTACAAACATCCTTTCCTCATATTGATCTTATGTATCAAGTCATGCGTCGTTTAGGTTTTATTTTTTATCAACGTAAGCAGAAGAATAAAAAACTTTACTTAAACAGTAATATCTTAACAATATGGAAAAAACTAAATGCCACCGAACAATATTTTGAGTTACTTAACGCCTGTTTATCCTATACATCTGAATATGTTTCCATTGCAAAAAGTGTTGGAGATTTAAACCAAAAGTATGCCTCAAAAGGGCGAATATTAATCAACAAATCAGAAAGAGGAGATTTCAAATACATGCTAAGATTCTATGCGCTTGCCTTCCTAGAATTATTTGGTTTCTATAAAATTGAACATGGAGAACCTGAAAAGACAACGGGGTGGAAAGTAATGTCATTAGAAGCAACACCACAGGGAAAAGCTATTTTCCCTTATTTTGACACCCTGAAACTCCAAGATAGCGATGACAAATCTAAGGAAGCGTTTTTATCAACGTTGACAAGCGATAGACCTATTGTCAAAACAAGAACTGTTTATGAAACCTTTTCCCCCTTCTTCCCAGCGTATAAACAGCAGTATATTCCTCCTACTACCAAAGCAATCAGTATAGAGGCGAATTATATTTTTAGGATCTCCTTACATCAATGCTGGAGACGAATTGAAGTGCCTCATACGATTACCCTTAGTCAGTTAGGGAATACTATTTTGCACTATTTAGGTTTCCAAAATGACCAGTTGCATGAATTTAGTTTCCGCGATAAGGCAGGAAAGACAATAACCTATCCTCATTACGCTGCCATGGGGGGTGGAACTAACGAAGTTTGTGCTAGTGATAAAATCATATTGAGTAAACTGATGCTTGAGCCAGGTATGAACATGATTTTTTGGTTTGATTTCACTGATAGTTGGATGTTCGATATTTTGCTAGAAGAATTTAAGCCCTTCTCAGTGATTGATAATCCATACGGTCAATTATTAGGTGGAAAAGGCAGAATACCTAAACAATACGAAAACTGGGAGCATGAATAAGAATGACAGAAGCAACCTAATGGCTGGAAGGGTTTTGTAAACCCTTCCATATCGTTTTAATTTTGTCAGCAATTCAGAGCTTAGGATACCATTTCCAACTGGATAGATTTCAAAATACACCTAACAATCAATTAGTTAGTTACTATTATTCTATCTAAAATAAACAGCG
>JAGLDT010000170.1 GCA_023145485.1 Cocleimonas sp.
ATGTTATTAAATCCTCAGCCCTTAAGAACAAGAATCATTCACTCCTTTGACGGATAATAACAACTTCAGCTTCCTCTCGTAATGCTTTAATTACTGCGCTACGTTCACGCATCCCGATTGCATTAGCATACAAATCTCTAGCAGTCGCATCAACCGCACCATCACCATCTTTCACTGTCTTTAAGGCAATTAAAACATAATCACCTTTTGGCAAAATAGTATTCGCATAAACGGTTTTATTATCCTTAGGTTTATTCATTGCAAATACTTTTCTTACCACGTCTTCCGAAGGTTTAATTGCTTTACGATCAGTTGCTGCAAACTTTTCAACCCCATCAACCGTTGCCCCAATATCCACCAGTGATGACCAATCTCCAGAGGATTTAAACTTTGCTAGCAGCGCTTCACCTTTTTCATTGACTAACTTACGTGCATCAGTATCAATAATAGTCTTTTTAATCTGCTCACTGACATCAGCCAGTGGTTTCAAAGCAGGCGCTTGTTTAGTATTAATTCGAATAACGGTAACATCAGTATCAGAAATTTCGATTAAACTGGAGTTTTTTGCTTGCTCAAATACATTTTCAGAAAAGGATTCCGCTAGAATTTTTGGGTTTGCCGTAAAGTCTTTACCACCTGCACGTGTAAACCAATCCGATATTTTCACCTCTAGTCCAACGGCTTGAGCTGCAGGATCAAGGCTAGTATCATTTTCAAAAGCCACCGTACTTAATGTTTCAACCTGTTCTTGAAAGAGTTTTTCTGCTTTTTCTTTACGGTAATTTTTCTCAATTTTCTCTTTAGCTTGCTCAAGCGTTTGTTGTACTTCTGCCTTGATTTCTGAAATTTTAATGAGTTCATAACCAGATTCAGTTTTCACAACTGATGATAATTCACCCTGTTTTAATGAAAAAGCTACCTTTTCAAATTCAACCCCCATATCGCCACGTACTAAAAAACCCATATCATTGGCAATAATATCATCTGCTTTTTTTGATAAAGCAACCTCATAGTTTATCTCCCCTGATAAAATCCGCTTGTGAATCAATTCAGCACGTTTTTTTGCATCATCATCCTTACCATCAACAGGTTTAACCAAAATATGTGAAATCTTACGTTGCTCAGGGGTCACATATTGATTTGCATTTTCATCATAATAGCTTTGCAACTGTTCAGGAGTAACACTGACAGCATCCATTAAATCATCTGCTTTTAAGCGTACATAGCTTATTTTCACCTGTTCTTCCGTCATATAACGGTCAGAATGTGCATCATAATAAGCTTTCACATCAACATCACTTGGCTTTATCTGTTCTTTATAAGTTTCTAATTTTAGCGTAAATGTCTCAAAATCACGTACTTGTTTTGATAATGCCTGATAGGAAGCCACTTGACTATCAGGAATAAAACTAGTGCTTGTTATCCCATTTGATAACTGTCGATTAGAGATATCCTGACGTAAAGCCGTTTCATAACTCACTTTATTTCTACGATTAGACTCTAATAATTTTTCATAGGTCGCGTTATCAAAAACGCCATCTTTTTGAAAAGAAGGATTTGTTGAAATAATAGAATAAACTTCTTCATCACTGGCTCGATAACCAGCATTCTCAGCTTCCTGACGAATAAGTGCTCGATTAATCAATCCTTCTAACGCTTGAGATTTAAGTGATTTATCATCAAACCCTGGCGGCAAACGCCCCCCAAACATAGAAGTTAACTGTTGTTTTTGCTGCAATAATTCATTTTGAACTTCACGAACAGAAATATCTTCATCATTCACTGTGGCTGCAACCAATTTATCGCCACCACCTAGATAGGAATTAATCCCAAAAAGGGCGAAGGGAACACTAATTAAACCCACAACGAGGTATGCAAGCCAGCCTTTTGCTTTGTCATTAATACTTTGCAGCATGATTTTTTATTATCTCTTGAATAGTTTTTTTGGTGACGAATAATACCTTAATGCGACTCCGCTTTCCATAACTTAGGATTATAGAACAGGCATAAAAAAAGGATGCCGAAGCATCCTTTTAAAATTGGCGGAGCGGACGGGACTCGAACCCGCGACCCCCGGCGTGACAGGCCGGTATTCTAACCAACTGAACTACCGCTCCAAAGTGGTGGGTGATGAGAGACTTGAACT
>JAGLDT010000171.1 GCA_023145485.1 Cocleimonas sp.
TAAACGCGCAAATAGAAGCCACAGAGAGGGTAAGGTTTATAAAATATAATTTGCAGGACTAGCCTAAGCAAAGCAAATTTAATTCTTAAAATTCAAGTGATAACGGTTGGTTCTGTTCTACCTGTATAACCTTTGATATCTGCAATTGACTCTGCTGTCTGAATCAGTGATTTTAACGCGTCTTGGGTATCTAGCTCAAATTGAGCTAAATCGGTTACGTATTTTTCAATATAGACACGTAATGTAGCACCTTCAGTTCCTGTGCCAGAGAGACGGAAAATAATGCGTGAACTATCATCAAAGATAATACGAACACCTTGATTTTCACTAATAGAGTTATCAATAGGGTCAATATAAGTAAAACTATCTGCTGTTGCTATGGTGTGTTGGTTAAAGGGTTTTTGAGATAGTTGGTTAATATTATCATGTAAATTATTGAATAAGGATTCCGCAGATTTAAAGGGCAATTTCTCATAGTCATGACGTGTATAGTAATTTCGCCCATACTCGGCCCAGTGCTGACGGACAATATGTTCAACTGAATCTTGTCGTTCCGCCAAAATATTAAGCCAGAATAAGACTGCCCACAAACCATCTTTTTCATTGACATGGCTAGAGCCTGTTCCAAAACTTTCTTCTCCACAGAGCGTTATTTGATCCGCATCTAGCAGATTACTGAAAAACTTCCAGCCCGTTGGGGTTTCAAAACAATTTAAACCCATTTTTTCTGCTACTTTATCCACGGCTTCACTGGTAGGCATTGAACGAGCAACGCCTTTAAGTCCCTTGCTGTAGGCTGGAATCAAGTGTGCATTAGCGGTCATAATGGCTAGGCTATCGCTAGGTGTTACAAAAAAGTAATCCCCCATAATCATATTACGATCCCCATCCCCATCTGAGGCGGCTCCGAAGTTAGGCGCGCCCTCTTCACGATACATGGTTTCAACTAATTGCTCTGCATGTACCAAATTGGGATCAGGATGAGCGCCACCAAAATTTGGCAAGGGTCGCCCTCTAATCACCGAACCTTGCCGCGCTCCAAGCTGATCCTCCAGAATAGAGGTAGCATAGGGTCCTGTCACTGCATGCATGGCATCAAAGCACATCGAAAAATCAGAGGAGGTTAATAAGCGTGAAATTTTATCAAAGTTGAAAATTTCCGACATTAGTTTGGAATAGTCTTCGACCGCATCAATTACTTCAATGACCATATTTCCTAGTTTATACTGTCCAATTTTATCCATGGGGACAGGACTGATGTCAATAATTTTATATTCCCTAAGATTGGATGAGATAATGAATATTTCATCCGTTAAACTTTCAGGTGCGGGACCACCATTCGCAGTATCAAACTTAACACCAAAATCTCCCAAAGGCCCACCTGCATTGTGACTAGCAGATAGAATAATACCACCGAGCGCCTCATATTTAGTGATCAGATGAGAGGCTGCTGGGGTTGATAATATCCCTGCCTGCCCCAAAATTATCTTACCAACACCATTAGCCGTTGCCATGCGTAAAATGATTTGAACCGCTTCACGATTAAAATAACGCCCATCACCACCCAGAATAAGCGTTGCCCCCTCTAGCTCAGCTTGACTATTAAAAATAGACTGTATAAATGCTTGGAGGTAATCTAGCACTTGAAACTGCTTAACGGTCTTTCTTAAACCGGATGTCCCTGGCTTTTGATCTTTGAATGGTTTGATTTTTATCGTATTAATACGAATATTACTTACACTAGCTGTCTTCATATTGAAACTTATTATGTTAGTATTTGGATGATGATTATAGAAAAACAAAAACAATCTGTTTTCGCCCCTCGACCGCAATCATTTGCGGATTTAATGGAAATGTATGAAGTAAATTACATACATCTTCGTTTACTTTGTGGTGATATTAGAACGCTTCCTGATGAATCAATATCAACCTTGCCATCAGATGGCATTCCTGTGCTCATTAAAATTTTAGAGCGCACTCGCCATACTACCATTTTAATCATTACTTATCTGTTTGATGAGGAAGAAAAACGTCCAGATTTGAAAGTACAAATTTATCATGACTCCCGTCAAGCTGATGTTATTAGTCGTCATTGCCGCCTTACAAAAAAAAATATTAGAGCATGGGAACAGAATACTGATAGCGTTTTACTGTGTCGCTGGCGTCTAAATCGGTTTTTATTCAAGTGGACAAAATATCTACACAGACAAGGTCACCGCTTTCCTCAACAAGATGGATGAAATAACAAAATATTAATCTTGACTAATACACTAGGTTTTCTAATACTACCCACTAAATTAGTCAGGTTTGTTGTGTCTAATAAATTTTCCCCTCATCAGAAAATATTAAAAAACAAACCCTCTTAAAATTTATATGCAAGACAAGCCGCTATTGTCATTAATAATGCGCTGTTTTTAATTGATACAGTTGCTGTTGCAAATATCAGGAGAAAGAAACCCAATGAAACTCTCAACAAAAAGTCGCTATGCCGTAACGGCAATGATGGATCTAGCCATTCATGACCGAGACAAACCCGTAACCTTAGCTGATATATCCCATTGTCAGGGAATATCACTTTCATATTTAGAACAATTATTTGCAAAACTACGCCAGAACGGTTTAGTAGAAGGTGTGCGTGGACCAGGTGGTGGTTATCGACTAGGTAAACCATCTTACCAAATCAGTGTTGCGGATATTATCCTTGCCGTTGATGATTCGTTAGATAGCACTAAATGTAAAGGCAACAAAGACTGCAATGGTGGTAATAAATGCCTAACTCATAAATTATGGGCTGATTTAAGTGATCGACTCTTTGAGTTTTTAGATGGTATTTCTTTATCAGAGTTTGTTAGTCGCCCAGAGGTGTTGCAAATTGCACAACGACAAGATACTACGGCTAGCCGTATTGCGAACATGTTTCCTCCCCATGCGAGTAATACATCAAACATTACAAAGTGTTTGTATCAACGGTAAGTCATAAGCCCATAAATGCTCAAGGAACGTGCACAAAATAATATCCAATTCAAACTTGTCTTTTTACTCCAGTTTGAATCCCCTCATTCCTTGCGTAGACCATTACCTGCGTCCTAAGCCTTCCCTATGAAAAACCTCATCACGCTATTTGTGCGTTTATTTTCTTGGAGTAGCCTAATGGGACGTTATTTCTTCGTGCACGCTTCTAAGGCACTGATTGAAGATCCTTACAAGTTGAATATTGATGAGTTTTCAACCTTGGATGTATTTGTAAGAGCGTAAGGGAGGCTAAACTTTCATCTTGTTGATAAGCTGCTCCTGTATCAATATAAAACACATTCCCTCTGTACAGTGGTTCCTTGTATGGGGTATGTCCCATTACAACTAACTTAACCCCCTTAATTGGTACTGTTTTATTTGTTATTCTCATATTTCTATGGCGCTGACGTGACCATAAAATATAATGTTTAAGGTCATAGTCTGTTGATATTGACTTTACGATATCGACCCAACTTCTAGCAGCAGGAAGATCTGCGTGTGCCACACCGACCTTTCCTATCGCTGTTTCAATTTCAAATAAATAAGGTAATTTAGAAATTTTTTGGTAGGTTTCATCTTGAGCTTGCTTAGAAAGCTTTTTCCACCACCCACCACCGTTATATTTAATCCAGTTATGCAAATTATAATCAGAAATTTTTGCGTCTAGCAACATACTTTCATGATTTCCCATCACAGAAAAAAACCATGGCTTATCAAGAAACTCAACCACTCGATAGGACTGTGCGCCACGGTCTATTAAATCTCCAACAGAGAAAACCCTATCTCTCTTTGGGTTAAAAGAGATTTTTTCTAATAACTCCTCTAAACTATCAAACATCCCATGAATATCACCTACTACAAAGTCTCTGCCTAAGTGATTCGTTGGGAAATATTTAAAAAGAAAATTTTGCATGAAAGTAAAAAAGCCCTAAATAATTTTAAATTAATGAGTATTTCACAGTGAGAAATAAAGAGTCACTCTGGAATACTCACAAACCAGTAGATTCCCATCGTCAATGTTGTAAAAGCTCAGCAATTCCCGCTGACCTGTAA
>JAGLDT010000172.1 GCA_023145485.1 Cocleimonas sp.
CTGAAACAAAAATTCTGCGTTATCGTTTCGGATGTTATTAAATCCTCAGCCCTTAATATAAAAAAAGGAGCATTTTAAAATGCTCCTTTTTTGTATTTACTTGAAATTGAATGCAAATAAATCTTATTTTCCAACTTGAGCCATTACCTCAGCCGCAAAGTCTTCTTGTTTCTTTTCAATGCCTTCACCGACTTCATAACGGATAAAACCAGCAATTTTTGCATCGGCATCTTTAATTAGTTTAGCAACCGTTGTATCAGGATCTTTCACAAAATCTTGACCTAATAGTGTCACTTCAGATAAATATTTACGTAAACGACCTTCAACCATTTTTTCAATGATATTAGCAGGTTTTCCACTACCTTCTGCTTGAGCAATTAGAATTTCTTTCTCTTTTGCTAGATTTTCAGCAGGTACATCCGCTTCAGACACACAGACTGGACGACTTGCTGCAATGTGCATTGCAATATCTTTACCTAATGCTTCATCACCACCTGTCATCGCAACAACAACACCGATACGAACACCATGATTATAGGCAAACACTTGACCTTCGCCTGCAAAGACTAGCTCAAAACGACGCACTTGGATATTTTCACCAATTTTAGCGACAAGATTAGCACGCGTTTCTTCAACGCTGTCTCCACTATCTAATGGCAAGGCTGATAAGGCTGCAATATCAGCAGGCTGATCGGCCAAAACACGTTCAGTAACTGCTTTTACAAAATTTGTAAAATTTTCATCTTTAGCAACAAAGTCAGTTTCGCAGTTTACTTCAAGAATAGCGGCTTCTTTGCCATCTTCTGAAATAGCAATAACCACTTTACCATCGGCAGCAACACGACTTGCTTTTTTGTCAGCTTTGGCTGCCCCCGATTTACGCATAACATCAATGGCTGCTTCTAAATTACCATCCGTTTCAACCAAGACTTTCTTGCAGTCCATCATGCCAGCGCCAGTTCGCTCGCGTAATTCCTTCACCATTGCAGCTGTAATAGCCATAATTTAATTTTCCTAAAAACTTATAGAGATTTGATAATAACATCTTCGCCAAGGAGCATTTCTAGGGTGGCGAAGATATTAAATAATTATTCTGCCTTTGCAGTTTCAGCCACTGCTTCTTCAACGGGAGCTGGAGCAACCTCAGTAGGTTCTTCTTCTGTTGTTGGAGCAGTTTCCTGTGTTGCAGCTTCCATATCAGCTGCCGTTGTTGCACCACTTAAATGCCCATCTGCAATAGCATCAGCCATTGCTGAGGTGTAAAGCTGGATGGCACGAATAGCATCGTCATTACCAGGAATAACATAGTCAATATTGTCTTGTGAGTTATTAGTATCCACAATACCAATAACAGGAATACCCAGTTTTAACGCTTCTTTTACAGCGATATCTTCGTGACCTACATCAACAATAAATAGTGCATCAGGCAGTTTTTTAAGATGTTTAATGCCACCGAGTGTTTTTTCTAGTTTTTCCTGCTCACGGCTTAAAGTCAGCACTTCTTTTTTCACAAGACGATCCATAGAACCATCTTTTTGCATTTTTTCTAAATCATGCAAACGGCGAACGGACTGCTTTACTGTTTTGTAGTTTGTTAACATTCCACCCAACCAGCGGAAATTAACATAAGGCATTTTACAGCGAATAGCTTCTTCTTTAATGGTGTTTTGAGCAGCACGCTTAGTGCCAACAAACATCACTTTGCCACCTTTAGCAGCAATTTTACCGGCCATATTCAATGCATCATTGAACATCGGTAATGTTTGCTCAAGATTAATGATATGAATTTTATTACGCGCACCAAAGATATAAGGTGCCATTTTAGGGTTCCAATAACGAGTCTGATGTCCAAAATGAACGCCAGCCTCTAACATTTGACGCATAGTTACTCTTGCCATAATTTTTTCCTTTTCGGGTTAGGCCTCCACGTATCCCATTTAACAACTGATTTAGTCTGCTGTCCAGACAGTCATCAGCACCCTGCTAGATGTGTCGATACATGTGTGAAATAAAATAATAAGTATTGCGAAATATCGCGCGCGCTTTATACCACACTATAGTTATTGAAACTACTTTTCTGTTATTATCTGCGTAAATAAACGTTAAGGAAACTAGAACAACTCATGGCTGTTATTATAAAGAGTAAAGAACAAATCAATAAAATGCGTATTGCAGGCGAACTTGCCGCTGATGTTTTAGATATGATTGAACCCTATGTTCGCGTGGGTATAACAACGAATGAACTCGACAAAATTTGCCATGACTATATCGTTGATGTACAAGACGCTATACCTGCACCACTTAATTATCACGGCTTTCCAAAGTCTATTTGCACCTCGGTTAATCATCAGGTTTGCCACGGTATTCCTAGCGAAAAAAAACTAAAAAAGGGTGATCTTCTTAATATTGATATTACGGTGATTAAAGATGGCTATCATGGCGATACTAGTAAAATGTTTTTTATTGGCAAGCCTTCTATTGCGGGTAAACGAATTTCTGATATTGCACAAAAATCATTATATATTGGCATTAAAATGGTGAAACCTGGAGCGTATCTGGGTGATATTGGTCATGCTATTCAAACCTTTGCTGAGTCACAATATTGCTCGGTGGTACGTGAGTATTGTGGACATGGTATCGGTGAGAGCTTTCATGAAGAACCACAAGTCGTGCATTATGGCAAACCAAAGACGGGGATTACCTTAAAAGAAGGGATGATTTTCACCATTGAGCCGATGATTAATATTGGTAAACGACATGTCAAACAATTGCCTGATAAATGGACGGTGGTAACAAAAGATCACTCGCTTTCAGCACAGTGGGAACATACTCTTTTAGTGACAGCAACGGGGGTAGAAATTTTAACACTAAGGGATGAAGAAAAATCGAATATTCAAGCTAAGATTCCTTAGAAAAGAAGATTCAATCACTTCATTTTTTAATGACTAGCTAGAAAACCGTTGAAATTGTCATAAGTGGAAATTTAATAGATAAACGCCTATAGGTAGGTGAGCGTTATATAACGCTTATATAAGCGTCTACCATGAGCAATAACCCCTTTTGCAGTCAGATGGGTAACATCTGACTTTTCTAGACCCCGCATTGAAGTAAAAATAATACTAGGATCTTCAGTAGCAAGCTTTTTCTGTGCTTCTACGACAGCAGGGCGTAGTTCAACGCGGGGATGTTGTTCGTCAACGCCAAGTAAAACGGGAAGGTTAGGGCTTCTGACAATATTGTGCCGAAAATGGTGCAGTAAAGTGCGCAAATTATGATAGTAAGCACTGGCCAGTTTATCGGTATCAGCGTCACTTTCACCTTGAATCCAGATAAAGGCACGTATATTGACCTGATGCCCTTGTGATCTAAGTTGCTTAATAGCATGTTGCAGTTGTTCGGTCATTTTATCATAAAGCCCCCCTTTTCCTGGCGCCTTCCACACATCTCTTAAATTACTACTCCCAAAACTGTATTTAAAAATAGCAGGATTAAATTTTGAGCGTTTTAATTGACGAGCAAAGGTAACTTCGGGGCCAAAATGCCCTTTAGAGAAATGCCCTGCTTGTGAGCCTAATGTTTGCCATTTTCCTTTAGAGGATGCGTAATCAACCGCCTCCCAATAAAAAGGAATATCAGCATCCATTACAATACCATTTTGGGGGTATTGAGCGGCATCACTGCGCCAGCCTTGCATATTGGACTGTCCGCTCATAATAAATAAATCAATTTCATCAGCAAAAATGAGAGAAGGACTTGCGAGTAGCCAGAGGCAAAATACTATTTTTTTGAACATTTTATAAATCAGCAGGTTAGGGGGTTGTAATAGTGTAATATAGGTCGGCTATTTGAGGGTAATTGTTTTAGTTGTTTTTTGCTTATTAGCGCGAAGTACAGCCAGTTTAATCCTTTTTTGGGGTCTTGCATCCATTAAGCTGATTTTTATATCTGCAATTTTTTCCACTTTGTTGCCATTTAAGGCAGTAATGATATCGCCTTTCTTTAACCCTACTTTGGCACTCGCACTGTCTTTCATTATCTTACTAATCAAGACACCTTTAGCCGTATCCTTCATGAAGATACCCATTTTTCCTGCTTTGGGCAGTTGAGTATCAGGTGAAAAAAGTAAATAGTCAGCGAGTAAAGCTGTGGGGTTCTCATGAGTACCATTGAGTACAACCGCTGGTTTGCTTTTTATCCTACGCTGCAAGCGTGATGGAATTCCGTGGCGATTTTTCATATGACCACCACCTGCTAAGATGACCAGCCTATAGCTTGAGTTTTTGCTAATAAATTTTGCTGCCTGATCCGCCATTGTCTCATCCCAAGCCAGTTGTGCCTGATAAAAACGTTCAAACTTTTTGCTACGGCTTTTACCGCCATGATGACTGTAGACTGTTTCAAGTGCCTTTTTGTATTGATGGTTAGAAGTATCAATCACAAGGGGAAGTTGCGCTCGTTCCACAGTGTTTAGTCCCTTAATGCCAACCTCACTAATGCGCTTAGTAATTTCGCGTGGGGTATTCAATGCAATTAATGGAATTTGTTGTTGTTTGGCGTACTCAAACAGTGGGCGATAAAGGCGAAAATCATATTTCCAACGATCATACCATTGTGTTTTACGAAGCATCTCTTCTTGCGTTATCTTACCCGCAATATAATCATCCAATGCTGGTTGATAAGGGTATTGAACAAACTCCAAACCAATCGCCATTTTTTGCCAATGAGGACGCAGATGCTTGATAATTGCCAACTGATTTAGATGATCTCCATAGGTAGTGTGGCTTTCACCAATAAGCACTGCCTTATGTTTAGCTAACTGCGGAATGATCATTTGCAACGTTGAAGTATCCTTGAGCGCTATCACTCGGACATTACGTTGTAACTCACTTTTTTGCTTACCTCCAACGGTTGTTGAATGAGGGTTTGTCGGGTTTAAAGAACACCCAGCAAGCGTGAATAGAACAAGGCTAATAAGAATTTTTTTCATAGAGGTTATTAACACATTAAGTACGGAAATTCAGACTATCTAAGCATGAAAATTAAAGGGTAGAAAGAAAAATTATCAAGCCGTTTAAATAAAGATATTTAATATGGATGAAAACCACAACCCATCACCGCGCATATTGCCATTTCATTATTTAATCTAAACTGGGACAATAAGTTATGTCTTTCACCTAAAAAACAGCTAACAGGATACTCACCATGCCAACAATGGATAAAAGAACGTTCTTAAAACTCCTTGCAATGGGCGCAGCAGGAACAGCAACAGGCGCTTTACCGTGGATGATGCAAAATGCGGTTGCTTCTGAAAAAATGCCGAAAGATTTCTATTCAATTCCTAAAAAAGGTCAAGCACGTATTCTGCATACAACCGACCTGCATGGTCAGTTATTACCTGTTTATTTTCGTGAGCCAAATGTTAATCTTGGTGTCGGTGAAGCCTTTGGTCGTCCACCGCATGTCGTGGGTACAAAATTATTAAAGCATATGAATCTGCCTCTGGATGGCCCTGAGTCCTATGCTTATACCTATCTTGATTTTCTTAATGCTGCCAAGAAATACGGAAAAACAGGGGGCTATGCCCATATCAAAACACTCCTAGATAGCCTACGCAAAGAAGCAGGTGGCGTCGATCATACGCTAACATTGGATGGTGGTGATTTATGGCAAGGTTCAGGCACCAATGTTTGGACGCGTGGTGTGGACATGGTGGAAGCCTCTAATATTCTCGGTGTTAACGTCATGGTTGGACACTGGGAGTTCACCTATAACGAAGCTGAAGTCCTCAGTAATGTAGCGTTATTTAAAGGCGATTTTATCGGGCAAAATGTGCGTATTAAAGAAGATGCACTCATGGGTGATGAGTACCCTGAAATGGCAGAGAAATTTGGCAAAGGACTATTTGATGAAGATGAAGGGTATGCCTTCCAGCCTTATGTCATGAAGAAAATCGGTGGCAAACGCGTTGCCGTGGTTGGACAAGCTTTTCCTCGTACCTCAAATGCTAATCCCCGTGAATTCTTCCCCGACTGGTCATTTGGTATTCGTGAAGATGATATGGCAGCGTTGGTTAAAAAAATCCGCACCGAAGAAAAGCCTGATGCGGTCATTATGATCTCGCATAATGGCATGGATGTGGATATTAAAATGGGTGAAAACGTGGCAGGTATTGATGCCATCTTCGGCGGTCATACTCATGACGGTATGCCTCAACCTGTTAAAGTCAAAAATAAGAAAGGTGGCGCAGATTGTTTAGTCACTAATGGCGGATCAAACGGTAAATACGTCGGTGTCATGGATCTTGACATGAAAGATGGCAAAGTTGAAGCGCATTATAAAATGCTCCCCGTCATCACTAACTGGCTCCCTGCGGATAAAGAAATGGAAGCCTATAT
>JAGLDT010000173.1 GCA_023145485.1 Cocleimonas sp.
GGGGGTTTAAGACCGCCACCATCTTCTTCCCCTACTGCATAAGTTGTAAGGCCAGGCTTATCCCCGCCATTATTCAACTCGCCAACGAGTTCTTGTAGTAGTGAATAGAGAGCCTTGAGTAAGTCGCCAGCACCTGAGTCTGAGTTCTCCCATGGCATTGCATTTTTAAAATCTTTCGCAGCATCCTTGCTTGCAGGGCTAGTGTCCTGAGCCGTACAGTTACATTGTTGCGAAGAAACACCAGGTACATGATAATTAAATATACCGTTCATTTTGTTTTCTCCTTATTAAGTTTGGAAGTTATTAAATCCTTGCTTTTAAAGCTGTTTATCATAAATAACTGCCTCCCAAAAAATTCAAACTTGCATCTGAAAATATCGTTTAAAATCATCTAATCACCACGTTATATAACAGGCTGACTGACGATCAATCTTATGCTATGCCTTGCTTGGACTAATGGCTTGAATATCCTGATTTATACAACTATATTAGCGATAGAAGGTGAGAGTTATACGCTATCAAATTTACCTTAGGACTGAGGATTCAATAACACCCGAACTCTAACTTGCCTTTTTGTCCTAATAAAATCACAACGGAGAAAATAAAATGCCTAAATACCGCTCTCGCACAACAACCCATGGTCGTAATATGGCAGGCGCACGTGCTTTATGGCGTGCCACTGGAATGAAAGATGGGGATTTTGATAAACCGATTATCGCTATTGCCAACTCCTTTACACAGTTTGTGCCAGGTCATGTACACCTTAAAGATATGGGGCAATTGGTTGCTCGTGAGATTGAAAAAGCAGGTGGTGTAGCAAAAGAGTTCAATACCATTGCCGTGGATGATGGTATTGCGATGGGTCATGCAGGGATGTTATACAGTTTGCCTTCACGTGAGATCATTTCTGATTCAGTCGAGTACATGGTCAATGCTCACTGTGCGGATGCGCTGGTTTGTATCTCTAATTGCGACAAAATCACACCAGGAATGCTGAATGCGGCTTTGCGTCTTAATATTCCTGTGATTTTTGTTTCAGGCGGGCCAATGGAGTCAGGGAAAAGTATTATTGGCGGGCAGGAAGTGCATTTGGATCTAGTGGATGCCATGGTATCAGCCGCTGATGATAGTATCTCAGATGAAGATGTCACCACAATGGAGCGTTCAGCCTGTCCTACCTGTGGTTCTTGCTCAGGCATGTTTACGGCTAATTCGATGAACTGTTTAACGGAAGCATTGGGATTAGCACTGCCTGGAAATGGCTCTTTGCTAGCTACTCATGCTGATCGAGAAGAATTATTCCTACGAGCAGGTCGTGAAATTGTGGCATTAACAAAACGCTATTATGAGCAAGATGATGCGTCTGCTTTACCGCGTAATATTGCCACCTTTGAAGCATTTGAAAATGCAATGTGCCTTGATATTACCATGGGCGGTTCCACCAATACAGTCTTGCATTTATTAGCGGCAGCCCATGAGGCTGAGGTTGACTTCACTATGGATGATATGGATCGTTTATCACGTATCGTTCCTAATCTCAGTAAAGTCGCTCCTGCAACCCAATTATTCCATATGGAAGATGTACACCGTGCGGGCGGTATTATGCGAATTATGGGTGAACTTGAACGCGGTGGGTTAATTAATACCGACTGCAAAACAGTTCACAGTGCAACTATGGGGGAGGCGATTGAACAGTGGGATATTCGACGCACACAAGATGAAGCCGTCTTAACCTATTTCAAAGCAGGTCCTGGTAATGTTCCCACGCAAACTGCTTTTAGCCAAAATAAACGCTGGGAAACGTTGGATCTTGATATTGAAAATGGCTGTATTCGTGATATCGAACATGCTTACTCCACTGAAGGCGGTTTGGCAGTACTTTACGGCAATATTGCTGTCGATGGCTGTATTGTCAAAACAGCGGGGGTGGATGAAGATAATTTCACCTTCACAGGCAAAGCACGAATTTTTGAATCACAAGATGATGCCGTTGCCGCTATTTTAGCCGATGAAGTGACTGCTGGCGATGTGGTTATTATTCGCTATGAAGGCCCGCGCGGAGGCCCTGGAATGCAGGAAATGCTGTACCCAACCAGTTATCTAAAATCAAAAGGACTAGGTAAAGCCTGCGCCTTATTAACCGATGGACGCTTCTCAGGCGGAACCTCAGGCTTATCAATTGGCCATGCATCCCCAGAAGCAGCAGAAGGCGGTGCGATTGGTTTGATTGAAGAAGGTGATCAAATTACTATTGATATTCCACAACGTAAAATAGCGTTAGTGATTAGCGATGAAGTATTAGCAACACGCCGTGAAGCGATGGATGCTAAAGGTGTTGATGCGTGGAAACCTGTGAATCGTCATCGTCAAGTATCACAAGCCTTACGCGCTTATGCGGCAATGGCAACCTCTGCTTCGCGTGGCGCAGTTCGGGATGTCTCTCAGCTAGAGAAATAAGCAACAAACGATAAGATAGAATAGTTTGATTACAACGACACCACAGAAAGCACTGATGATACGGAAAAAATCTTAATTAAGATTGAGGTTTCCTCTGTATTCCTCATGCCCTGAGGTGTAACCCTTTCTTTAGCCTAGGTTAAATTATTCATTACAAGGGATAATCTAACCTATTATTTTAACCATCACTTTGCTTTTTAGAAAATACATATTAAGCATAATAAAAACATGGTTATTTTAGGGGGGGGGATACATATTGAACAGTATTTATTTTCTACTAAGACTATCCCAAGGATATAAACATGCACACTCTACAAGCCGCTATCTTAGATGAAGCAACCTTCAATGCGAATGACCTAAATCTGGACTCATTACTAAATTTAGTCAAATACTGGCATCGCTATCCGTCAACGACAGTAGCACAACGCCCTGAACACCTTGCCAACATTCATATTGCCGTTACAAATAAAGTGGTGTTTGATAAGCCACTGCTTGAGAGTTTGCCTGAATTAAAGCTTATCTTGTTAACGGCGACAGGAATGGATAATGTTGATCGTGATACTTGCAAAGCATTGGGCATTGCTGTTTTTAATGTCACTAATTATTGCACCACCTCTGTCGCACAGCATGTTTTTTCATTAATATTAGCCTTGTCCAGACAACTTATTCCTTATCAAAATATGACTAAAACAGGTGACTGGTCACGCAGTGAAAACTTTTCTAGCCTTAAATTTCCTATTCAAGAATTAAATGGTAAAACGCTAGGCTTAGTCGGCTATGGCGCATTAGCTAAAGGCGTTGAGCAACTGGCTAAAGCCTTTGGGATGAAGATTTTAATCGCACAACGTGCAGGGGCAAATATTGCAATAGAGGGTCGATTACTCCTGAAGGATCTCTTACCTCAAGTTGATGTACTTAGCATTCATTGTCCACTCACGCCTCATACTAAACATCTAATCAACGCGCAAGCATTACAATTAATGAAGCCAACCGCATTGCTTATCAATACTGCCAGAGGTGGTGTTGTCGATAATCTAGCATTGGCTAATGCCTTACGAACCCATCAGATTTCTGCTGCTGGAATTGATGTATTAGAAATAGAACCGCCACCGATAGATCATCCACTGCTTGCTAATGACTTACCAAATTTAATAGTAACACCCCATATTGCATGGGCATCGGTAGAAGCAAGGCAACGGGTGATTGATCATGTTGCCAATAATTTAAAACAATGGCTAGCGCCATAATTAAGAGATTGTGATTTAAAGTCCGTGGATTTCAATAACGTTGTCATTACGAGAAGCTTTGTGAACTCGTTCACAAACGACGAAGCAATCTCCCTGTATGATGCGATAAACCATGACTTCAAGGCTTCTTAAAGAATAAGACGAACCAAGTATTTTAACTATCAGCTTTTATTCACGGTTTTCCTTTTCCAATCCCAATAAATATTCCTTACGCCATATCCCGCCCCCGTAACCCGTCATAGAGCCATTTTTACCAATCACACGATGACAGGGAATAATAATACTGATTTTATTATTCCGATTAGCATTCGCTACCGCACGCACTGCTTTAGAATTGCCGATAGCAATGGCTTGTTGTTGATAAGAACGTGTTTCCGCATACGGAATAACCAGTAAAGCATCCCAGACTTGCTTTTGAAAGTCCGTACCATAAATATCTAAGGGAATGGAAAATTCACTCAGCATGCCTTTGAAATAATCTTTAAGCTGTTGATCAAGTAACGAAAAATATTGGCTAGTAGCACAGATAACATCACCCCCATGGGATTTTTTTAAGCGGGATAATTGCATCTCTATCCGCTGAGTATCCGTGAATTCGAGCAAACAAACACCCTTCTCTGTTGCACCCGCTAAAAAATCACCAAACGGACTTTTTAGCCGTGCTATTACGATACTGTTGTGATTTATTATTTGCTCATCTTGCAAATCATCATAATAAGAAATATCGGAGTAATCTTTATTGACTGTTTTCATTAGCATTTATTCCTAAACTATCCCCACTGCTCTATTGTAGCAGAGAATTATGCCCCTATTTTTGAAGACAGTGATCATACTAATAGTTGTTCATTATCTAGTTCATAACAATAATCAAAGCCCTATCAACATGAATATTGTACTATGCCATTTTACCCCCCCCTTTTTTTACTTTTTTAGCAAAAAATGCAGGATGCCCCCTCTATTTATGAATAATCTTTTATGAATAATCTTGAAAAGCGAACAGCCATTTCACTTGCAGCCGTTTATGCGGTGCGTATGCTCGGTCTGTTTATGATCTTACCTGTCTTTACACTCTATGCAAAAAGCATCCCTGATACCACACCGTTTCTTATTGGTCTAACCATTGGTGTTTATGGCTTAACTCAAGCCATTTTACAAATTCCATTGGGTTTACTATCCGATAAAATCGGACGTAAGCCTGTGATTGCGGGCGGTCTAATCATCTTTGCCATAGGCAGTATAGTGGCTGCTTTGGCAACTAATATCGAAATGCTAATTCTCGGTCGCGCAATTCAAGGTTCAGGGGCTATTGCAGCAGCCACAATGGCATTAGCCGCCGATTTAACCCGTGAGGAACATCGCGCTAAAGTAATGGCGGTTATTGGTATGACCATTGGCATCTCCTTTTCTATCGCAATGATTGTTGGCCCTCTGATTAGTGAATGGGGAGGGCTTAGTGGTATTTTTTGGGTAACAACAGTATTAGCGTTAGTAGGCATATTGCTCATTTTATTCGTTGTACCCCAGCCACCAAGCCTACACTCCCACCGTGATGCAGGCATTATTAAAGGTTATTTATCATCAGCCTTACGCAACCCCACCTTAATACGCATGAATATTGGCGTCTTTATTCTCCATACTATCCTTTCCGCAAACTTTATTGTTATTCCCCTTATTTTCCGTGACTCACTAGGCTTTGCCTCTGTCGAGCACTGGAAAATCTACCTACCCGTATTGCTACTCTCTTTTATACTCTCTATCCCACTGATTATTATTGCTGAAAAATACCAAAAAATTAAACCCCTATTTATTGCCTCGGTTGTCATATTAATCATTGCACAGTTCGCAATGGGGCTAATGAACAATACCTTATTCACCTTATTATTTGCCTTTTTAATCTTCTTTATTGGCTTTAACTTCTTAGAAGCCGTGCAACCTTCTCTGGTTGCTAAATATGCCAATGTAAATAATAAAGGCACTGCAATGGGAATATTCTCCACAGCACAGTTTATGGGGATTTTTGTTGGCGGATCACTCGGAGGCTTAGTCCTAACTCACTGGGGAGTACAAGGTGTCCTCTTCTTTGGTGCCATCATGGCAACACTATGGCTAATCGTTGCACTTGGCTTACCACAGCCTAAATTCTACCGTAGCATGGTGTTTAAATTAAATAAAACCGCATTATCTGATCCAAACAAAACCAGCCAACAACTCAATCAAATTGCAGGGATTAAAGAAAGTGCAATTTCTTTAGAAGAAGGCAGTGCTTATTTGAAAATTGATAAAAACCAATTTTCAGAAGAAGAATTAAAGCCCTATAAAACATAAATCACCTCGCCCTCTTCCGCTCAAATAAAATAAGCTGAACCTAATTCCCACACTCCAGCGTCACTGCCATTGAATCTAGTTCCCA
>JAGLDT010000174.1 GCA_023145485.1 Cocleimonas sp.
TGCATGGATGCATACATACATACATACATACATACATACATACATACATGCATATATACATGCATACATACATACATACATACATACATACATACATGCATGCATGCATGCATACATACATACATGCATGCATGCATGCATGGATGCATGGACGCACACACACACACACACAAACACACACATAGACACACAAACATACACACACACACTCACATACAAACAAACACACACACACGCACACACACTGCAATCCATGTTACACACACAACCACAGAGGTACACATACTGTCATATGTACAATCACAGCATTACCCCCTCAAGCATCGCGCAGTATGTCACAGTGTGACATAAACCTATAAAAATACAAGTTATCTCAACTTAAGTAGTTTCACATTTTTAGTGACTGTATTGTAAACATTTCCCTTTTTGTAACTTGATTGATGTTTTCTATTTTTCTTCCTTTATTTCTATGATTTAGTTGGGCTTTTTCATTTTTGCAGTCCTCAACTTAACCATGCCCTATGTCAGTTCAGTCAGTTAAGGAAGTTAAGCTCAAAGTTTATACAATCAATCCACCAAACGCCTTGCTTACTTTCAAATAAAATATAAAGAGGACATCAAAAGGTTATTAATTTTAAAATAACAAGACCGTAACAGATAAATAGCAAGTTGCTTAGTTCATAAGCACATACCAATTATAACACTCAAATAACAACCCCAAAAAGTGAACAAATAAAATTAATAAAATGAAAGAACATGAAAATGCAAGCATATTTCATTCAATGTCAGAAAGCGGTAACATGATCTCAACTTGAATCATAAACAAATCACCCTTGAAGATGAAATGCAGCAGTCTAAACGGCAGAGGTTTTACTGCACAAGAACAAGTGGTAAAACAGGCTGCATACACAAACCTCTCACCCTGTCCTACTTTGTGAATCTTTGAGTTCAAGCTGAGGAAAGTACAAGAAAAAAAAAGATAACCATTGATTACAATAATTGTTTTGTTGAAGTTGTTATGTTTGAAATCATTTTACTGAATGACAAACCCTATTTTGATGTACGTTATACATCTATTTATCTATACGCAGCAAAAATAGTATCGTGGCAAGATGGAAAAAAAACATGTGACACTGTGGGTGGACATGCAGTTCACATACTGTACCCGCTATGAGTATCAGAGAGCACCCACTGAGGTGTGCGTACTATCACAGGGTCTTGCACAGGAGATTTTATCACACATATAATTTTATGAATATTTAAGTGGCTCTAGCGTAAAGTCCTCCTCAAAGGCAGTAGATGTTTTATCTGGGAAAACTGAAACAAGCTGAAAAGCTGAGATGAGAAGCCCTTGAATGAATAAGCTTAAGGGAGGTATCTGTGCTGAGTGTGAAGTATACTATAACATGTATCATCCTGACATCCAAACCATCCGCATGCCAAGAAGCGGACTATCAGAGATTAAACAATATGACAGATGTTTGAATTCACTCCTCTGTAGACCAGCAGTTGTGGAGGACAATTGTGGAAGCCTTCGGTGCTATCC
>JAGLDT010000175.1 GCA_023145485.1 Cocleimonas sp.
ATTTGGTCAAGGTCACCAAAACTGGTACCTTAACAGAGGCTTTCATCAGGCAACGTCTTCAGTAAAGTATCTTAATTCTTATTAAACAATGCCCAAGAAAAACCCAAAGTCAGCACTCTTTTTTTATAGTCTGGATTATTATTATTACAGTGTAGTCAATTATCTCCACTGTAGTCAATTATCTCCCTTCCATGTACAAGCAATGGTCATTAGAAGCATTGTGGATATACAGAGGTGTTCTTGTCAATTGTATATTATACATGTATATCAACCATGCAAAGTTTGAACTCAACTGGATCAGATGTACACATTTTCCATTTTGACTTTTCTTACATCAAAAGGTCAAGGTCAGTGAACCGGCGGTATGAACAGATATATATATATATATATAGCTTGCCTGGAGGTGGTCATCATGCAAAGTTTGAAACCTTTGCTTTGATACTGGCTGAGAAAACTGCCAGCGTTAAGCTTCACTGCCACGAACTAACACACATCATTGCACAGACACGCGAGATTCTTCATGCAAGTCGAAAATAGAGAAGGTCAGTTATTATTTATTTATTTATTTATTAATTGAATGATTGTAGCCCCATCAACCAAACAATGTTTGTAAAGTCAGAGAACTAGAAGGTCAAGAGGAGGGTTTTTAGAGAACAGAGACATACAAAAACCCAAGCAGAATAAATGTTTAAAAATGTATATATAATCTGTTTACACAAAAATCAAATACATTTGTATACAAATCAACATTATTATAATTATAAATGCATAAAAAGTAACATTTCTTTTTGTATCTTTATTTGACTTTGAAGCATGTTTAAAAAACCATTTTATTGCTGAACAAATACTGAACATTCAGTTGGCAAGCTTATATTATATATAATATATATAGATAGATAGATAGATAGATAGATAGACAGACAGGTAGACAGATTGACAGACAGATAGATAGATAGATAGATAGATAGATAGATGTGCGTGTAGGCCTACCTGTGTGTGTGTGTGTGTG
>JAGLDT010000176.1 GCA_023145485.1 Cocleimonas sp.
GTGGGATTTAATCCTTACTTTGAGAGGATTCTGCTAACGTAAGAATCAATTTTCCTTTGCGTGTAATTGAAAGCAAATAAGTTTTTTTAGCGTGGAGAAGAAGGATTTGTTTGGCATCGTTCATTAAATCCTTCACCTCCACGGTTGCTAAATTAGAAGTATCCATTATTATTCTCGCTATAAAGAAACTTAATAATAATCATTCCTATTTGCATTTGCAAGTGAAATTTAGACGTAATTTAAGTGTTTATTTCCAACCAGCACGATCCATTAATTTAACAGCATCGCTATTTAATTTACCTAGATTAGATAAATTTAAGGTGTCTGATTTAAATTTTCCCCATGATTTTAGCGTTTCGCTCCACTCAACCCCTTCAACTACTGGGTATTCATGGTTAGATTCGGCATACCATTTTTGTGCATCCTCGCTGACTAGAAACTCGATTAATTTAATGGCATTGTCCTTATGCTTAGAGGCTTTAGTGACGGCTATGCCACTAATATTGACATGTGTACCTCGATCAGCTTGATTTGGCCAGAAAATTGCCATTTTCTCTGCTGCCTGTTGCTGTTTAGGGTCTTTTTTAGCATGCACCATTTTTCCAAAATAATACGTATTGGCAATGGCTATATCACACTGCCCCGCGGCGGCAGCTTTGATTTGATCACGATCGCCACCTTTTGGAGGCTTTGCAAAATTAGCCACTAATGCTTTTGCCCATGCTTCAACGTCCTCTTTTTTCTTATGCGACAACATGGAAGCCACTAAGGATTGATTGTAAATATTGCTAGAAGAGCGAATACAAATACTACCCTTCCATTTCTCATCGGCTAATGCTTCATAAGTAGAAAGTTCTTCGGGTTTTACACGGTCTTTCACATAAAAAATAGGACGAGCGCGTTGGGATAATCCATACCAAAAACCATTGGGTTCACGCAAATTAGCAGGAATCGCCTTATCCAATACTTCAGAGTGAATACTTTGCAGCACCCCTGCCTCTTGTGCTCGGTGCAATCGACCCGCATCCGTGGTTATAAAAATATCCGCAGGGCTATTTTTACCTTCAATTTCTAAACGTTTAAGCAAAGCATCTGCTTTACCCGTGACTAAATTGACCTTGATCTTTGTTTGCTTAGTAAATTGATCTAACAGGGGTTTTATTAGCTTTTCTTTACGGGCGGAATAAAGATTTATCTCTTTTTCATCGGCTGAATACACATTTGTTGTTATAAATGATACGCAAAGTAGGCTAAGAAGTAGGAGTTTCTTGTTTAAAAAAATCATTATTGATCTCTCTGTCATAATTAAAGAGGGATAGATGCTAATGTAAATAACAATTATTCTCAACTGTAAATTGTAGAGATTTTAAAATCTGTATTAAAGATGATTATTTGATCATAAAAAACCATTATACGATAACAGTCAATCTTATTTGTAACGTTTTACTAGCTCTTACGCCAGAGGCGAAAGAGCCGATTGTTTCCTTTTGTGCGATGAGATAGAGCCTTTTTATTCATCAGAAATAAGTGATTTAATGCCTTTGTGCGGTAAGAATATCCCACAGCCTAGTTGCCTTTCTCCGCCTAATCCAAATTGTTGGAGTTTAATCGAAGCATTGCTATCTAAGTCGGCAATCATTAAATGACGAGTATGCAAATCACCTTGGGGTGTTTTAATTTTATTGGTTTTGCCACTCATCATTTTTTTGATGGTCGAGCCTGTGATTTTTTTAAATTCAGTGGCATAGCGTTGTAAAAAGGCATCTTCTGTTTCATCTTTCTCGCTGAGAGCATGGCGCGAGAAGATGATACTGGTATTCACTAATTCCTTTTGCTTGGGTTTACCTAGTTTTAAAGGGTAATCTGCAATGGTTAGGCTTTTCCCAGAAAGTGCTTCTGTTTCTTTAATAAATTCACGCGGTATACGCAAATAAAGACGGGTACGACGTGAAGGATAAAGTACTTGGTTTTCATCGTCTTCGGGACGCATCCAACCATTATTGCTTTCGGCGACAAAAAGCTGATGGATGCCTGCTCGTTTATTTTCTTTTAACCAAGGCAGGGCCTGTTGCAATTGTTGGCGTAATTCCCATGCATTATCTAGCGGAAGTTGTTTGCAGGTGATATTGAAACTGATGTCGATAATCTCATCAGGTATTTGATAGGGAAGTGTTTTATCTTCGTCTTCTTGCCAGAACATGAGGTATCCTGTGGTGATTAACGCGCGGATTCAAAGGCTAAATTAAGTTGATCATGCCAATCTTCTGGACGATCACCGTAATTAGGCGGTTCTATATCCACTTGAAAAAATAGCTCGCCTGATTCTACTGCAAAGGTTTGGAGGGTTTGTTTTAACTCGTCGAAGCTTGAAATATCATCTCCGCTTTGTAATAGGATTGCGCTTAGTAATAGCATAATGATACCTTTTGTTAGGAAGGGGGGCTTTTATCAAGACTGTTATTAAATCTAATAATATAGGTGAATATGCTATTGCTTATCCACCTACAAATTATGATTAGGGCTGAGGATTTAATAAAGGAGTAATGGGTAGTCGAAGAATTAAAGTGCTCTTAGGGCTTCAATACGATTTTCTAAAGGCGGATGGGTTGAGAACAAAGCCATAAAGCTTTCTTTTGATCCAAAACCAAAGGCAGCCATTTCGCCTTGTAATTGTGACTCTTCTGTATCACCCCTAAGACGTTCTAATGCGGCGATCATTTTAGCTTTACCAACGAGCTTAGCTGCATCCGCATCCGCACTAAATTCACGTCTACGCGAGTACCACATGGTAATAGTGGATGCTAATACACCTAATACTATTTCTAGTGCGATCACAACTAGCATATGTGCTATCCAGCCCAAGCCTTCTCCTTCATCTTCACCGAGTGCACTACTAATAGCACCCGCAATGACGCGAGCGGCAAAGATAACAAAGGTATTAATAATACCTTGCAGTAATGCCATTGTGATCATATCACCATTAGCAATGTGGCTAACTTCATGTGCTAGTACCGCTTCTACTTCACCTTGATTCATTTGATCGAGCAAGCCTGTGCTAACAGCAACTAAGGCATCATTTCGTTTCATGCCTGTTGCAAAGGCGTTCATTTCGGGGGAGTCATAAATAGCGACTTCAGGCATGCCAATACCTGC
>JAGLDT010000177.1 GCA_023145485.1 Cocleimonas sp.
GCATCGCTCGTAATCAAAAGAAAAATCGCATCAATGACGCAATTACATTAACAAACGTTCGTCTAATTGACGCGACTGGTGAAAACAAAGGTATCGTTTCGTTTCAAGATGCTTTAGCAGAGGCTAAGTCACTAAATCTAGATTTAGTTGAAATTGTACCCAATGCAGAACCACCTGTTTGTCGCATAATGGATTATGGCAAATTCAGATTTGAGTCGAGCAAACAGAAAGGTGCTGCCAAGAAAAAGCAAAAAAAGACGCAGCTCAAAGAAATCAAAATGCGTCCTGGTACGGATATTGGCGATTACAATATTAAGCTAAAGAAGCTGACTCAATTTCTTGAAGATGGCGATAAAACCAAAGTCACTATTCGTTTCCGTGGTCGCGAAATGGCGCATCGTGAACTGGGTATGGAAATGCTGAAACGTGTTGAAAAAGATCTGGAAGAAATTGGCACAGTGGAGCAGTATCCAAAAATGGAAGGGCGCCAGATGATTATGGTTCTAGGGCCTGTTAAGAAGCAAAAAACTTAATAAACGCTCACAAAATTGACTGTTCATATCAAAAAAATTTCACTATCAAAGACATGAAGATAGAATAAGCTTATTTTTAAAGCTTTCATTATCTTCATGTCTTTCATGGTGAAAAATACTTTCTCTTCTCCTCGTTTTCCGCTATCATCCGCCATCGAATTTTAGTTCGAATCATGGTCTCTTCAAGGAAGGCACTCTTGAGAGGCAGTCAGTCCACCATTTTTATGGAGATTTAAGATGCCTAAGATGAAAACTAACCGCGGCGCTGCTAAGCGTTTCCGCAAACGTGCTAATGGCACTTTCAAATGTAAGCAGTCTCACCTGCGTCACATCCTTACTAAAAAGAGTAGCAAACGTAAGCGTCATCTACGTGCTGGCGATGTTGTCGAAAAAGTCGATACGCCGATGGTTCGCCGTATGCTTCCATACGTTTAAATTAGCACTTAGAAAATTAATAAGGATAGAGAAAAATGGCAAGAGTAAAGCGTGGTGTTACAGCACGAGCTAAGCACAAGAAAGTACTAAAGAAAGCGAAAGGTTATTACGGTGCACGTAGCCGTGTTTATCGTGTTGCAAATCAAGCCGTAACGAAAGCGGGTCAATATGCATACCGTGACCGTCGTCAAAAGAAGCGTCAATTCCGTCGTTTATGGATTGTCCGCATCAATGCGGCAGCAAGAATGTTTGATCTGTCTTACAGCCGTTTCATGAATGGCCTAAGCAAAGCAGAGATCGAAGTCGATCGTA
>JAGLDT010000178.1 GCA_023145485.1 Cocleimonas sp.
TTAGCTGAGAAGGCAAAAGCCGCCCTCGCCTAATTTGACCATTAGATCAATTTAGAAAATACCGAGTTAATATTGGTATTTTAGAAAAGGGAAAGGCTGATGCCTTTCCCTTTTTTTGTTTGGGATATTCATAACATTAAAAATAAGCTATTCGTTAAAATATGGCTTAATTTTGTAGGTTAGATTAGATTGTTAAACGTAACGAAATAACGTCCACTCAATAACCCCAAGGGTGAACTTTGTTGGATTACGTTAGCTCGCAATACTCAGCAATCCAATTGACATTAAAATATTGAATCCCGATTAAAAACGGAGAAATAGCAGTGGAACAACTGTCAGAATTAATGGATCAGGCTCACCAAGAGCTTTTATCAGCGACTGATCTCGGCACATTAGATGATGTGCGTGTGCATTATTTGGGTAAAAAAGGCTTGGTAACGGCACAACTAAAACAGTTGGGCAAATTACCCGCCCAAGACCGACGTGCTGCGGGACAAAATATCAACAAAGCCAAGCAGTCATTACAAAAAGCCATTGATGAGCGTAAAGTGGATTTGCAAGAACAGGCTTTAAATACTCAACTTGAGAAAGAAAAAATCGACGTGACGTTACCTGGGCGAAAAATGGATACAGGCAGTCTGCATCCTGTCACTCTCACCAGCAAACGTATTGAAGAAATTTTCAAGCAACTAGGCTTTAATGTTGAAGAAGGCCCTGAGATTGAAGATGATTATCATAACTTCACCGCGTTAAATATTCCTGAACATCATCCCTCACGCGCATCACATGACACCTTTTATTTTGGTGATGGAAAATTGTTGCGCACACATACTTCGCCTGTGCAAATTCGTACTATGGAAGAAAAACAACCGCCTTTACGTATTATTGCACCAGGACGCGTTTATCGTTGCGATTCCGATGTAACCCATAGCCCGATGTTTCATCAAGTCGAAGGTTTAATGGTCGATACCGATGTCACCTTTGCTGATCTTAAAGGAATTTTGGATGCATTCTTTAAAGCCTTTTTTGAAGATGATAATTTCAAAACACGTTTTCGTCCGCATTATTTTCCTTTTACCGAACCTTCTGCAGAAACCGACATTCAATGCGTTCTTTGTAGTGGCAAAGGCTGTAAAGTTTGCGGACAAACAGGCTGGATAGAGGTGATGGGCTGTGGCATGGTAAACCCTGAAGTATTCCGTCATGTTGGCATTGACCCTGATAAATACACAGGTTTTGCTTTTGGTTTTGGTATTGATCGCCTTGCTATGTTGCGCTATGGCATTGATGATTTACGCAAATTATTCGACAACGATGTACGTTTTCTCAAGCAGTTCGCATAGGAGTTAGGACAGATGAAAGTCAGTGAAAAATGGTTACGCGAATGGGTTAAGCTTGATGCGACGACCGAAGAAATAGAACGCCAATTGATTATGTCAGGCACTGAGCTAGATGGTATCGAGCCTGTTGCCTCCGCCTTTACTAACGTAGTTGCTGGGCAAATAAAAAGTATAGCACCGCATCCTGATGCCGACAGATTGCGCGTTTGCCAAGTTGATGTCGCCGGCGATGAGCTATTACAAATCGTTACTAATGCATCGGTTGAAGTCGATCAAAAAGTGCCTGTAGCAATGATTGGCGCCCAACTGCCTGAGCCTGATGGTAAAATTTTTAAAATAAAAAAGAGCAAGCTACGCGGCGTATTATCGCAAGGCATGTTCTGTGGTTCTGAAACCTTAGGCATGGGCGATAAGGGCGAAGGTTTACTGCTAATTCCGACCGATGCGAAATTAGGCGTTGATCTGCGTGAAATATTAGACTTGAATGATGTCGTACTGGATCTTGATTCCACACCTAATCGTGCGGATCTACTCTGCGTTGTGGGTATTGCTCGTGAGTTAGGTGTTATTTTGCAAGCACCTGTTAATGAAGTGGATTTCACTCCCATTGAAAACAGTATTGAGGACACCTTCCCGATTGAAATTTCAGCGACTGATCGATGCCAACGCTATACAGGGCGAGTCATTTGCGATGTGAATGCACAAGCTGAAACACCGCAATGGATGGTTGAAAAACTACGTCGCTCTGATATTCCGAGCCTCGGCCCAGTCGTTGATGTCACTAATTATATTACACTCGAATTAGGACAACCGATGCACGCTTTTGACCTTGATAAATTAGAAGGTGGAATTGATGTTAGAAATGCTGTGGAGGGTGAAAAATTAACCCTATTAGACGGCAAAGAAATCACACTACGCGCAGAAACCCTTATTATTGCCGATCAGAAAAAAGCATTAGCACTTGCTGGCGTGATGGGTGGCGCAGGTTCTGCTGTTAGCGAAACCACCACCAATATTTACCTAGAAAGCGCCTATTTTGTCCCTGAAAAAATAGCAGGAACAGCACGTAGTTACGGCTATCATACTGATTCATCACATCGTTTTGAACGCGGAGTTTCACCTGATTTGCAACTCAGAGCGATGCAACGTGCAACTCAGTTAATTATTGACCTATGTGGCGGTAAAGTTGGTGAAATTACCGACATTAGCACGAATGATGCGCTACAAACTCGAGCTACCATTGACTTTAAACGTAGCAACATTCAACGCCACCTTGGTATTGAGGTGGATGATGCTCGTGTTGAAGATATTATGACGCGCCTTGGCTGTGCTATAAAAAGTAGCAAAACAGGTTGGCATATTACCCCGCCTATTTTTCGTTTTGACCTAGCAACACAAGAAGATGTGGTTGAAGAAATAGCACGTATATATGGCTATGACAATATTCCATCACGGTTACGCCCTTTAGTACCACTGATTGTGCCTAAAGAAGAAACACAGGTGGAAGAAGAAACACTACGCAATCTATTGGTTGATCGTGGTTATCAAGAAGCCATTACTTATAGCTTTGTTCCACCTGAAATGGAAACAATGCTGAATCCAACTCATCAGCAAATCAAACTTGCTAACCCCATTTCTGAAGAACTTTCCACCATGCGCAGTACACTATGGTCAGGATTACTACCTGCTATCGAAAAAAACCTTAAACGCCAGCAAAACCGCGTGCGTTTATTTGAAACTGGACTAAGCTTCGTAAACACCGATAATGGAATGACACAACGTAAGAAAATGGCAGGCGCAATAACAGGCTCACTTTATCCTGAGCATTGGGATAAATCATCAAAATCAGTTGATTTTTACGATATTAAAGGCGATGTAGAAGCCTTATTATTGGAATCAAGTGCAACTAGTTATCGTTTTGTTCCAATAGAACATCCCGCTTTACACCCTGGGCAATCTGCTAAAATTCTTGCTCAAGACAAATCAGAAAATGAAACCACTATTGGCTATATAGGTACTTTGCACCCTCGTATCGAAAAGAAACTAGGATTGAGTCAACCTGTATTTTTGTTTGAGTTAGATGTTGATCTTATTCGAGAGAAAAGGCTTCCTAATTACTCGTCTTTATCACCCTACCCCTCTATTCGACGTGATATTGCACTGGTTGTTGATGAAAAAACAAGCTTTAGCAGAGTAGAGCATGTATTGAAAAATATAAGCATCAAGCAATTCATAGACTATACCTTATTTGATGTCTATCTTGGTGCGGGTATAGAGGAAGAACAAAAAAGTCTAGCCTTAGGCTTGATTTTCCAAGACTTTTCACGCACTCTAGAGGAGCAGGATATTACTAAGTACGTAGATCGTATTGTTAATAGCCTAAAAACCGAGACTGGTGCTACCTTGCGACAATGATAATTTTTTATTAAACGCTATCATTTTAGCTATAAATACAGAGAATATTTCACCAATAAGTAAATTTTATAGGATCTATATTTTCTGACTATTTTATTAACAATATAATAAAATCAGTCTATTACCGTAAAATGATAGAAGGGTAGGAGTAAATAAATATGAGTACATTAACTAAAGCCGATATGGTTGAAAACCTCTTTAATGAGCTAGGACTAAACAAACGTGAAGCAAAAGAACTGGTAGAAATGTTCTTTGAAGAAATTCGTATTGCTCTAGAGGGTGGTGAGCATGTAAAGCTGTCTGGGTTTGGTAACTTTATGTTACGTGATAAAAAACAACGTCCAGGTCGAAACCCAAAAACAGGCAAACCTATCCCTGTAAGTGCTAGACGGGTTGTCACCTTCCGCCCAGGACAAAAACTTAAACAACGAGTAGAAAGTTATGCTGGAGCCGAGTAATAATAACGAGCTTCCCACCATCCCAGGAAAACGCTACTTCACTATCGGTGAAGTTAGTGATCTGTGCGCAGTTAAATCCCATGTATTACGCTACTGGGAGCAAGAATTCCCCGATTTAAAACCGATGAAACGACGTGGAAACCGTCGTTATTATCAACGTCAAGATGTATTGTTAATTCGTCAAATAAGAGACTTGCTCTATATGCAAGGCTACACCATTAGTGGTGCCCGTCATAAGCTAAGCGGAGAAGAGGCGGAAGAAGATAATACACAAACAGGTCAACTGACACGTCAGCTGATTAAAGAACTTGAAGGTATTCTTGATGTTATAAAAGCTTAAAAATCCTTTTATTTTTTAGAAAAATGCAAAGTTTTTCATTTTCTTTGCATTTCTTTCACTACCCTACACTTTTAATAACACCCCTTGAAAAATTCTA
>JAGLDT010000179.1 GCA_023145485.1 Cocleimonas sp.
TTATTATCCACATACCACTGCTCTTCATTGAGCATGATCTCATCAATAGTTTTCTCATCTGCCAAGACAGGCGATAGCATAATGCGGTTATAGTTACCGTAAGGTTCATCCCCAAAAACGGTAATATTATACTTCTCAGGCTCTAGCTTTAATAACTCTTCAACAGTCCGCATCCCTGCCATACCGTTTCCAATCACTACCAAGTTTTTCATATTATTCGACTCCAGATCCGTCAGAAATTTTGCTTGTTCATATCAATAAAGACTAATTAAGCAAAAAGGATGCCAAGTTTAGCTTATAACAAATAAAATTGGAAATATAACTAACAAAAACAATCAACTAGAAGTGATCAGTAGTGATAATAAAAAGAGCTATGGATCGCTCAATTTAAGTGCGACCACTTCTTCTTGCGCATTATTGTAGTGCGTTTTTAAGCCACTAGAAACACAATTTTTGCCAGCTTATTACATCGTTTGAATTTTCTTGTTTCCAAACTCTTATTTGGAAACAGAGTCTGTAAGTTTAATTTTTATAATTACAAGACAGTCAATTGTTAGACAGGGTTTTGCAAAGCCATCCTCACCTTTTTAAATAATGAAATGAAGATTAAGAAAACTATAAACAGAGAATTACGGCTACAAATTTAGGAAGGGTAGGATTTATAAAATTCACGCTGGATTTCATGCATCAACACAGACTAGAATATAAAGCCGTTAATTTACAAACTACTTTAGTGTATTGAAAATAACGTCGCCAAGCTGTTTAATTCCCTTTTCTATCATTTGCTTATCAGCGCAAGAATAATTTAATCGCATTGTATTTTTTTGTACTGCGCCCGTATAAAAAGATTCTCCAGGAACAAAGGCAACTTGCTGTTTAATCGCATCTTGAAATAGTTTAGAAGTGGATATTTTCTCGTCCAATGTACACCAAAGAAATAAGCCACCTTCAGGATTCGTCAACTGGGTATTATTAGGAAAATACTGTTTAATCGCTTTTTCCATTATTGTTTTCTGTTGCCCATAATGTGTTCTGAGTTTTTCAAGGTGCTGATCAAAGTCATTGTCTTCAAAGTATTGCGCTAAGATACTTTGCGAGAATGAATTCGTGTGTAAATCAGCGGCTTGTTTGGCAATAATTAATTTCTTCATTATTGCTTGCGGTGCAACGATCCAACCAAGTCGAAAAGCGGGGGCAATGGTTTTAGAGAATGATCCTAGCAAAATGGTTTGCTGGGGTAGCAATGAGTAAAAATTGCTTTTAGCGTTGCCACTAAAACGTAGCTCCCCATAAGGATCATCTTGGATTAGATAGCTGTCTGTTTTTGCCACCTGTTGAGCAATTGCCTGTCTGTTTTCTTCGCTATAAGAGATCCCTGTTGGATTTTGAAAATTGGGAACGGTATAAATTAATTTTGCTTTATGTATCGCGAGTGTTTGCCGTAGTTGATCTAAGTCCATGCCTTGATGATTAATCGCAATAGGCAGGAAGTTAGCCTGATAAAGACGAAAGGCTTGTAATGCCCCCAGATAGCCTGGATTTTCCATGATTACGCTATCATTTTTATTGAGAAAGACTTTGCCCAATAAATCCAATGCCTGTTGAGAGCCATTGGTGATTAAAATATCATCCGCTGTAATCGCTAGGTTTCGCGATTGATAGCGTTGGGCTATCCAGTTTCTTAATTTTAAATCACCTTCAGTATTACTGTATTGTAAAAGCTGCTCGCCCTTGTTTTCAAAGGCGGACAGGCTGGCTTGTTTTAATTGTTCTAAAGGAAATAAAGCGTCATTAGGCAGTCCGCCCGCAAAAGAAATAATATCTTTATCACGGGTTACTTTAAGAATCTCGCGAATAAAGGATGGTCGTAGAACTTGTATCCGTTCAGCAATGGTGTCGTCCTGAAAACTATTTGAACTCATGATTTGTCCTCTATGGTAATGGCTGTTTTTCGGCTAATGGCTATCACTAAAACAACAGCAATGGCAAAAATAGCAACCACTGAAGGGGGGCTGATTCCTAGTAATGTACTTTC
>JAGLDT010000018.1 GCA_023145485.1 Cocleimonas sp.
ATCGGCATCATTATCAAGATCAAGACGAGTTGCATCGCGCGGGCTGTATTCTGCACCGTCTCCCACACCAGGAATTATGCTACATTCAGTGACATCAGGTGTACCCATGCCTTCAATGACATCGTTATCAGGCGAAATACAACCTGATAATAAATTGATTAGTATAAAAATAGATAAAAAACCAATAAGACTATAACGAACCCTAACCATTATTTTTTCCCCACACATAATAATTATTTATAGATGAAATGCTCTTCTAAAAGACAGCGTCATCAGCAAGAAAACCTTCCTAAATAGCGCTATGTCAACCTATTCCCCAATAGCTAGAAAGTTTTACAGCTTAATAATTGTACAAATTTTAATGGATGAATGGTAGTATTTAATTAATTATATTTATAGGTCTTTGGGGAAAGTCAGCTAATGAACACAGTAAAAAACTATTTTTTCTTCTTATTTTTCATTCTCTTCTTCAGCAATAGTAGCTTTGCTGAAACGCTTAATGATGCTGCCAAAACACGTTTTTATGAAGGATCGTCTCAGAATAGCCATTCTTTTAAGTTAAGTTTAAACCAACCTTTAGCGGTTGATGCGAGCGTTTTTTATAAAACAGAGGATGGGACGGCATTAGCTGGGCATGATTATATTGCGATGTCAGGGACAGCCGTGATCCGAGCAGGAGAAACCAGTGTCTTAATCCCTGTAGAAATTTTGGGTGATCTAACGATAGAAAAAGATGAAACCTTCTCTTTAATTATCAGTAAACCAACAGGAGGCGTTTTTTCAGAAGATTTGACTGAAATGAAGGTGACGTACACGATTTTAAATGATGATATAGAAATTCGTGTGCGTGAAACGGCGAATAATCACATCCATTATTTTTTATTACAAATTGGGACACCATTGGCGATGGATGCATCAGTGGATTATGAAACACGCAATGGTACAGCGACCTCTGGAGAGGATTATCAATCGACCTCTGGTGTAGCAATCATTAAGGCAGGGGAAACCAAAACCTTGATTGCTGTGGAAATTTGGGGGGATACGAAAATAGAAAATGATGAAACATTTAGTCTAGTGATTAGCAACCCTACTGGTGCTACTTTTGGCTCAGAAATAACAGAAATCGTATCAACACATACCATTGTTAATGATGACTTTACAACACCAACACCAACAGTTGACCTGACCCAAAGCATTGCTAAAAGCCTTAGCCGTACCATGCTTTCAGGTATTACTCCTATCTTAGCCACACAAACAATACTAGAGCAACCTGCTGATTTCGCTAATCCATTGGCTATGAATATCAGCAATAGAATATCCGCTTGTCCCAATAGTGGTACGTTTGAGTTTACCTTTACTGATGCTAGTGCTGATTTAAAATATTCCGAAGTTAATGACCAGTTTGTCGTAAAGGTTGTTCAATGTAACAATGGTACAACCACCTCTTCGGGCGATTATGCTCTCAAAATTACGGGGGTTACAGGTGAAACCACTAGCTCAGAATTAACACTCACCAATCTATCAGTTGTCGATAGTTTAACTAACAGTATCTTTGCAGGACTGTTGACCACCTCAGAACTTAAACCCATCACCAATGTAGACAGTGAGTTGAATATAAACTCCACCAATTTACAACTCACCAGTAATGGCACAAACTATGCGTTTAGCAATATCAATACAATGGTTGCAACGGAAACTGCCAGCAGTGAAAGGAAATTAGAACGCTACAATACGACGGTAACACTGAGTAATAGCACCAATAATGGTGTTTATAGCACGGATATTATTAACTCTTTAAAAATAGTAGCCACTGATCAATACCCTTACGAAGGACAGTTACGTATTCAACGTCAAAATGGCACGATGAATATCATTATTACAGTCATTGATGCCACGAAAGTAAGAGTTGAAACCGATACATCAGGCGACAATATTGCAGATTACACCCAAGATGTTCTCTGGAGCGAATTGAGTCGTGGGTTCTAAACTGAGTAACAGCCTGCATATACTAGTCAGCTTCAACCTACTGATCCTGCTATTGTTAAGCGTATGGATAACACTACTTTTTGGTTATTATTACTTTGCACCTCATACCCCCCAGCAAAGTGAAGTTTTTACTTATCTACTGACTCATCAAAATAACGACTTATTCAATGTAAACTATCTCAATGTTGCCGAAAAACGCCACTTATTAGACGTTAAACGCCTGTTTATTAATATAATACAAGTATTTCAATACTGTATTTTTAGTTGTTTCATCTTATGGTTACTTTTTCATAAAAAACTCTTTATTTCGCAGCTACGGAATAGACTGCTTACAATAGGGTTCATCCTCATCATAGCCTCCATTGTACTGAATAGCATCTTCGGTTTTGATACTTTATTCGCATCACTGCATCAACCTTTTTTTATCGAAAATACATGGCTATTTCCTAAAGAAAGCGCATTGATACAGCACTTCCCTCGCGAATACTTTTATCAATTTGCACTCATTTATGCGGTTATAATCACCATGATTCTTTTTTTGATAAAAATATTCCCTCTCTTTAGAAAGACCCACTCTCCTTAGTTCAGCAATTCAGGACTTAGGATACCATTTCCAACTGGATAGATTTAAAAATACACCTAACAATCAATTGGTTACTATTGTTTTATGTAACTTCTCATAATCCACAGGCACGTTTAAAATCAATAGGTTGCGCTGGTGTAAAAACAGTCATATTGATTTTTAACACGCGTAAGTTGTTGATTTTCACTTTTCAGAAAGCGAAAAAGTGAAAT
>JAGLDT010000180.1 GCA_023145485.1 Cocleimonas sp.
TCCTCTAGGTGATGATACGGCAAAGCGTTTGCCTGATTGATCTGCACAGACACTGCCACAGTAGTTTTTCATTTGAGAAAGTAAGTCATTAGGCATCTTGGTTAATTGCAATGTTGACTGCCCTTGTCGATGAAAACCAACCAATGGCAAGCGATGTTGACGTGCGCCTTGGTACTGCATTGCAAAGCAAACGGTATCCTCTTGGTTAATATCAAAATGACGAATACTTAAATGGTGATACTTTTTTTCTAATCGATAATCAGCAATTACTGTGCCATTGTCTGCATTTAAATAGCTCAATGCAGGGGACATACTGTCTAAATTAAGCTTAGATCGACCAGAATCAGGATGCGTTAAAATACCACCATTTGCCACTACTAAGGTTTTAC
The DNA here is from genome assembly GCA_023145485.1 of Cocleimonas sp. GTDB lineage: Bacteria > Pseudomonadota > Gammaproteobacteria > Thiotrichales > Thiotrichaceae > JAGLBW01. The sequence goes on from JAGLDT010000180.1 coordinate 390, forward strand.
CATCACTCAGCAAGCCTACTTCATGTGGGCCAATGCCTCCTGAGGGAAATTCATTGATTTGTTTATAGTTATTGGTCGCATCTAAAACTTGAATGACTCCCTGCCCAAGATCAATATCATTAGCGGTGAGATAGAGCTTTTTACCATCGCGGGAGAATACGCCATGACCACAGAGTGGGCGGTTTTCTTCTGTTTTAACCTGATGAATCACTTGCCCTGTTTTAGCATCTAGGACTAATAAAAAATATCCAGGGCGACGTGCAAATACGATGACTTGGTTTTGTTTAGCTTGGTTCGGCTCAGGGCGAATTAACATGGCATGAGCACGGGCAGGTAACGGGGTTTTAAATAGCATTTTTCCTTTACTGGACAGCCCAATTGCAAGGTAATTTCCCTGTTGATCCATTGCTGCACTGTACAAAAAGGTTTGTTTGTTTGGGAGGGTATCCAGTGAGGCTAGGCTAGAGAAGGTGCTAATGCTTAAACCTGCACCCAATGAAAGTTTGAGAAAATCTCGACGTGAGAGTGACATTATTAATCTCCATCCAGACTATTAAAACCCAGTGGAATATCGATTGCTACAGGTAACTCACTATTAATACTGCTTTTTAGCGCACTAATCGCTTTTATCCATTGCTGTAGTTTTTCTAAATGTTCAGCATGAGCAATTTTCATTGGCATCTCTAATAATTTTGCTTGCTCAATTGCCTGATCAAATAAACTTTGTTGTTTTTTTAGCATTTTTTTATCGCTAATTTGTGAGGCAAAGCCAATATCATAGAGTTGTTTTGAGGCGGATATATTGAGTGCAATATTGCGTAATGAGCGTTGACTGCGCCATGATTCTGCACGGGTTAGGCGAAGACGGTTATGATCAAGTGGTCGTTTGAATTTTTGCGTTAACACCACTTGTAATTGTGTATTAAGATCATTTAAAAACTGCGCGCTCACGGATTTATCGGTTTCAAAGACAGCATTCTCTTTGCTTGGTTGGGTTAATAGGTCACGATAATCATGTTGCCATGCATGGAGTAATTCATTCGATATAGTTTGAATATTTAAACTCATTGCTTGTAGCAAATGACATTTAAAATTGGCTTTGTTATCAGTTGAAAAATCAGCCACTTTAACTCCCTTGGCATAAAGCACTCGCTCCATTGCTGATAAACCCTGTATCGCGGTGCTGGCTTTGGCAAATTTTTCTGCTTTTAAGCTGGCAGGGTCTGCCTCTTTTTGTAGTTTACGCAAATGCTTAGTGGCTGCATTACTGCGATCTGGCCACATTTCCAAGCGGTAAGAGCGCATATTTTCCATTGCAGGGCCAGAGCGTAAAATCTGCACTGTTTGCCAAGCATCCATCGTGCGGTGAAAATTACTTTTTAATGCCTTAAAGTTGTCGTCATTGATCGTTGCACAGAAACTATGACTGCTTTTAATCAGTTGGTCTGCACTTTTTTGTAAGGTTTGATAGCTTGGAATGGCAAATTTATTAATGATGCTTAAATTAGCCTGTGACCAATCGGCAGCCGTTGTTATTGAGCTGAATGTTAATAGAACAAGCGTTAAGAGTAGCCCATTGATATTCATTTATAATGCTCCTAAAAATTTGAGTAAGTGTTGTCGATCTTTTTTAGCTAGTTTGGTGTAATAATCGCGTGCTGGTTGCGCTTCACCGCCATGCCATAAAATCGCTTGTTGTAGCGTTCGTGCACGTCCATCGTGTAGATAATAATGATGCCCATTAATACGCTCGGTTAGTCCGATTCCCCAGAGTGGCGCAGTACGCCATTCTTGACCATTGGCTTCACCTTCGGGACGATGATCTGCTAATCCTTCCCCCATATTGTGCAACAGTAAGTCGCTATAAGGGGAAATAGTTTTCTGTTTAATTGTATAGCTGGCTCGATGGCAAGCGATACAGCCTGCTTGAATAAAATGTATCTGCCCTTGTTTGAAATCATCGCTATTGCTTGTGCGCGATAACGGCATATCCAGATGGCTGACATAATAAAGCACCGCATCGGTGACTTTTTTTGGTGCTTCTAACGGTTCTGTAGCACTATCGCCATGGGGTGCATTTCGGCAACTTGTTTGATTAGTGGTGCAGTCTCCCCAAGACTGGGGAAATAACGGGGTGGATAACCCAATATCACCTGAAAAAGCACGTTGGTTTTGCTCATCTAAGCTGGCTACACCTGCTTTATAACCAAAGCGCCCAAGCATGACTTTATTAAATTCTTGACTCCAAACACGGTTCGGCTTGCCAGAAATACCGTCTTTATTAGCATCATTAGGATCACTAAATTGTAAAATATCCTCAGCTTTAATCTGCGCTAATTCACCCATGCCTAGCAAAGAGGGCGCTAAACGAGGTGACATCATCGTTTCAGGGTGTAAATTACCGTATTGTAAATTTTTCAATTGATAGCTGGGTTTTTGTAATACAACGACTTCACCGTCTGCAAGTTTAACGGTCATTGGATTGTATTGAATCTGTAAATCCCCCTCAGCATCTAACCCTGTCACTGCAAAATTTTGAAATTGTGTGCCATAACGAGGCTCTGCAATAACCGTTTGTTGATGCTGTTGTAAACGGGTTTTATCCGTCTGATTTTGAGGTGGAATGGATAAGCGCATAAACAGGGAAACGGCGCGTTGATTTTTTTCAGGTACCTGCCCACGTCCTGC
>JAGLDT010000181.1 GCA_023145485.1 Cocleimonas sp.
ATTATTGATGGCAATTATGAACATGATGCAATTGTGTTACAAAAAGCCGAGTTATGTCGTTACCCTACTAGTGCAGTAAAAGAGCTTTCGATTAAAAATCCTCATCTTTATCGTGAATTAATGGTGCGCTGGCAACATGCTTTAAAAGAAGCTGATAGTTGGGTGACAGAGCTTTCGACAGGTTCTGCTAAAAAACGTGTTGCACGTCTGGTATTAAGATTAAGTAAACGCTATGGTAAGAATACCTGCGCTTTATTTAGTCGTGAGGATATTGGTGCGATGTTAGGAATCACTACAGAAACAGCCAGTCGAACCATTGCAGAGTTCAAACGTCAGCATTTAATTGTTGCGGTAGAGCCTAATCAGTACTTATGTGATTTGATTAGGCTTGAAGAAATTGCCTATAGCTAACCATTTTGAGAGAGTTCAGTCAGAAGATAAAAATCTGCACGGTATGGGTCGGCTGATTACTTGAAATTTCCTGATTTATTTTTTTCAACTCCGCTCAAAGAGTACTATTAGTCACGAAATGTCACATCGACCATTAAAGAGTCTGATATTTCTTCAAAGACGGTCTGTACATCTTCTTCAGTAATATGATCAGGAAGACCTAACACAACCTCAGCATAAAATAAGGTTTCATTACTCATGGGTGCAATGCGTTGCTCACTGTGTAATTTTTCAATATTAATATTTAATGTTGCTAATTGTTGTGTCATATCATGAATAATTCCCTGCCGATCAGTGCCTAATAACTCTAACGAAAGAGTTTTTGTTGTTGATGCTGAAGTCTTGCACTGTTTTATTTGAACCTGTAGTTCATCGTTTTGTAATGTACTTAATGCTTGGCTTAAATCCTCAGCATATTCAGTAGCAATAGAGACGTGTGCAAGTCCCGCAAACTGTCCATCCATTCGCACCATACGGCTTTCTTGCCAGTTTCCATTATGATTTTTAACAACTTCAGAGATTGATTTGACGAGTCCAGAACGATCTGAACCAAGAATGGTAATAACAAGAGAGGTTTGCATAGTTGTTCCTGTGAAATTTATAATGATGTTGGTTTTTGGAGGTTGTTCTATAGTTTCTTTAAATAAGAGACACCACCTAATTGCTTCATTTGTTTTAGTATCCACTGCTGTCTTTTTTTCAAGCTTTCACTTGGGTTATGGATGTCTGATTTAGCGGGTGTAGGAAGTACAGCGGCAAGATAGGCTGCCTCTTCAAGCGTTAGGTCTTTTGGTGCTTTGTGATATAAACGTTTACAGGAGGCTTTGACTCCAAAGGTAACATCGGCAAATTGGGCAACATTTAGATACACTTCTAAAATACGTTTTTTTGACCAAACTAATTCTATTGACACCGCAATGAAGGCTTCTAATACTTTTCGTTTATAGCTACGCCCATTCCATAAGAATAAATTTTTAGCTAATTGTTGAGTTAATGTACTTGCGCCACGAATCGATGACTTTCTATTATATGCATCCGATAGTACTTTACGCAGTTCCACGGTATCAATTCCCCAATGAGTTGGGAAACGCTGATCTTCTGCGGTAATGACGGCAAGCGCTATCTCTGGAGAGATTTCTTCCCAATTAATCCATTCATAGCGTGCAGGTTGATAGATTCTTGGAGAATGAGCGGCCAGTTGGTTTTGATTCCAGATAAAGGCAGACGTTGGTAATGGGAGCCATCGAAAGATAATAAGAATAGCTAAATAGAGAATCAGTGCTATCAATAATACCCATTTAATCAGCTTTAGTAACCTAAATATTAGTTTCGGTAGAAAGCGTAACAACAGCCATTTAGGTAGTGATAACAAGGTTGTTACCACAGAGGAGGTTATATGGTTTTTATCCAAGGTTGTGTTTTGAATAAAACGATTTATTTTCATCATATTTTTACTAAAAATATTGTTAGGAATTTTTTAATTTTATTTTAATAAGGAGGGGTTATTTTATCATTAATTACATTAATATGCTGAGTGTTTTTATAGAGAATAGATAGAATCTTATTAGGTTATATCATGTACGATCCTAACCTCTCATCTTGTTTTTCTATTATTTGATCATAAAAATAGATTACACTAAATTTCTTAAGATAATAATAAAAAACTGGGATATATCATGTCTAAAATAAGAATAACGACACTTTTCGCTTTAGCTTCTTTATTGTTTTTATCTGCTTGTGGAGGCAATGCTACATCATCAACGACTGTTGCTGATAGACCGACGAACCTTCTGGAATATGAGCAACGAACATTAGAGCAGGCAAAAGCATTGGAAGAGACACTTAAAAAGTCATTTGATGATCGATTAGGTTCGTTGAAGTAAACAATTAGTGTTGGGGATTTGTCAATTTTTAATCTTGAGTCCTTAATGCGGCTGTTAATAGCTTTGCCGTAACATCAACAACAGGGATGATGCGTTCATATTGCATGCGCTTAGGACCAACAACGCCTAAAACACCAATTTGATCATCGTCTAATTGATAGGGGGCTGTGACTATACTGCAATCATCGAAAATAGTATGACCTGACTCTTTGCCAATAAATATTTGCACACCATCGGCTTGTAGGCATTTATCGAGTAAGCTTAATACATCACGTTTTTGGTTAAAGGCCGCAAATAATTGGCGAAGTTTTTGAATATCACCAAGGTCATCGTATTCCATTAGATTAGTTTTTCCCGCAATGAGGCAGTTTTCTGCGATACTTTCATCCCCTAAATCCAAGGCTTTTTCTCCTAATTTAATGGCCGAAACCATCATTTGGTTCATGTCTTTATGCACTTGTTTCATATCATTTAATAATGTATTGCGTGCTTGAGTAAGTCCTTTTCCGACAAGAACTTTATTTAGATAATTGCTTGACTGCTGTAATTCAGCGCTAGTAAAGTCACGATCGACCTGAATAATACGATTTTGCACATCATTACTAGTCATTACTAATACGACTAATACTTGACTCGTGGCGAGTTGTAAAAACTCAATATGGCGAATAGCAACGGTTGGCGCTCTAGGAATACTAATAATACCTGCAAATTGTGTAATCCCAGATAATACGCCTGATGCGGACTGGATTAAACCATTGACCGATTGCTGACTATTATTAAGCCTATTTTGAACCGTTTGCAGGATAGCGCTATCAAGTGGGTTGATGTTAATCATCGTATCCACAAATAAGCGATAGCCTTGTGAGGTTGGAATACGTCCAGCAGATCGATGCGGTGCATGGATATACCCCTTTTTTTCTAATGATGCCATCACATTGCGAATGGTAGCGGAACTGAGCTGCAAGCCACTGCGTTGTGCTAAAGTAGTAGAAGCAACAGGTTGTCCATCTTCAATATAGCCTTCAACCAAAACTTTCAATAGGTGCTTAGCGCGATCATTTAAATTCATGGCTTGCTTAGGCATATTATTTATGTTCCTGATATGATGGTGGGACGAGGTTTAGGGGCAAGGAAGTTCCAAACAAAGTGATTCCCTATAAAGAATCTAAGTCCATATCTATAAATCACAACTATTATGACGCTATTTACTTCTATTGGTTTATTTTCTAAAGATAATGATGAGAAAATTCAGCTTACACTAAAAACATTGTATGATTTTTTTTCTCCAGATCATTTTAAACTCTATGTCGACCCAACTTCCGCTAGCTTTTTAGAAATAGAAGCAATGGAGGTCGGTAAAATGGCGAATATTATCGATATTGCCATTGTTGTTGGTGGCGATGGGACGTTATTAAAAATTGGGCGCTTTTTAAGTGAGTATTCGATTCCTGTGATTGGTATTAATTTAGGACGATTAGGTTTCTTGGTTGATATTTCCCCAGAGCAAGTGGTGGCAAAGCTTGATGCTATTTTTAAAGGGCAATATATTAAGGAGTCACGTTCTCTTTTGCATGCTAGCGCTTATCGTGATGAGATATTATTAGGGGAAGGGAGTGCTTTAAATGATGTTGTATTACATGTGCGCAATGATATACGCATGATTGAATTTACAACTCATATTGATGGAAAATTTGTCAACAACCAGCGCGCGGATGGAATGATCATAGCAACACCAACGGGTTCAACCGCTTATTCTTTGTCTGGTGGGGGGCCTATTTTACATCCAGAGTTAGATGCCGTTGTACTTGTCCCTATTTGCCCTCACACACTGAGTCATCGTCCCATTGTCGTTGGCAATAAAGGGATGATTGAAATTAGTTTATGCGAAAGTCGTGAGGTGAATTCTAGACTGTCATTTGATGGACAGGCAAATATCGACTTACAAGCGGGTGATAAGGTTGTTATTCGTCAGAAAAAGCACCGATTAATGCTTATTCATCCAGAAGGTTATGATTACTATCAAATTTTGAGAACTAAATTAGGTTGGAGTGTTGCGCCATAAAGCGTTATAAAAGCGTTTTTTGGCAAATAGCGGAGTCATTTGGTTTTTCAACACTACTGACAATCGCTTCAATAAAATCATTAAATTCATTCATGCTAATCACATCAAGAATACGATTCATAATCGAGTGGATCAACTTGAGCAATCGTTTGTTTGCCATTTTGCAGTTGGATATAAACACCTGCTGCTTCAATATCATCTCTCATTAGCGGTAGTTAGCATCACTTAATCGGGCATCTTCAAGGCTTAGTAAATCATAAAAATCATCCAGCGCATCCCACAAATCATCCTCAATCTCATCTGAAGTTTTTAAAACAATCGCATTTTGAATTTTTTCTGTTTCTTGAGTCCATTCAAGTTTGTTTTTATTCATGAAATCAATCAAACTGGTCTGCTATTGACTGATTGAAAGAATAAATAATCCAACATAAGAAAAATGCCTGCACGTTAAAATTGAAGAAGTTTTAACTATTTACAACCTTCTTGCTCTACCTGAAACACGGTATTTTTATGAATGATAGCGTAAATGAATGGCATCTGCGAGAATTCGCAATAAACAAAAAAAAAGTGAAAGTCAGACTTTCACTTTTTTACAAAAAACAACCTAGTAAATTGACTCGCCTAAAATGGTGGTGTCAGTCTTTTCATGATAATTTTCATTAAAGCAACTGAAACGGTCATCTTAAATTGGTTAATAGACTAGCTAGCGTACTTCTCTGAATCTACATCCACTAAATGCAGTTTTTCATTTTGAATACGCTCGTAGATTTCTTCACGATGAACCGCTATATTTCTTGGTGCATCAATACCAATCCGTACTTGGTTTCCCTTTACCCCTAAAACCGTTACGCTGATATCGTCCCCTATTTTTAGAGTTTCTCCAACTCTACGTGTCAAAATTAACATCCTTTAAGTCTCCATTTTAAATAATTTAACCGCTAGCCCTTTGCGGTATCCTCTTTGTGTAAGCTTGAAGCACATAAACAAAGATCTTCTACTAACTTCCTGTTAGCTTTTAAAGCACGGCTAGTCTCAATTGACCCTTTGATTGTGTCAGATCAAAACTTAACCAAAGCTTAACGAAATCTTAATTAATACAATATACCTATAATTGCATATATATATTTTATATGGCAAGTTTTCGTAATAACAGAAAATAATTTACATTTTTGCAAACCGAAACCTAATGGACGCTTAACTAACAAGTTAAATTTGTATTATTTGTAGCTAGAAGATAACGTTAGGACTCATAAAAATGGCATCGTATAATCGGCATCATTACTTAATATAAGCGAATAAACCCTATGAATCATGTACATAAAATTAGAGAAGAACTCTTTGTTATCGCCCTCTTTATTGCCATAATTTGGGCTTTTTTTTTATTCGACCAAGTTTTGCCGTTAGAAAGACTGGGCCTTATACCTAGAGAAATGGAGGGTCTCTTTGGTATTATTACCATGACCTTTCTTCATGCCGATTTGCAACATATTATAAGCAATACGATTCCTCTTACCGTTTTGCTTTCATTATTAGCGGGTTCACAGGCGGATAGTAAAAAGATTGTTGCTTTTATTATTGTACTAGGGGGAATATTGCTCTGGATCTTCGGTAGAGCAAATTCGATTCACATTGGCGCTAGTTTACTAGTGTTTGGATTAGCAACGTTTTTAGTTGTTTCAGGATTATTAGAAAAGCGTGCCATCCCTTTACTAATTAGTATTATTGTTGTCATTATGTATGGCTCTACACTCGTTGGAGGCATTATGCCAACACAACAAGGAGTCTCATGGGAAGGGCATTTAATGGGTGGCATAGCAGGAGCAGTTACTGCATGGCTACTCGTTGAGTCACGCTCCAGTCTTTCTTTTCGCTAACATATCGTGATGAAAAAATTACGTCATCTCATTCTAAGTTTTGTTTTTGCCGTTTTCACTATTTTTTGGCTAAGTAGCTATACCTACTATAATACCTTTGGTATTGACTCGGAATTACGCAAAAATGAACAAATAGAAAACCATTATTATCGCTTTTGGTGGCCAGGAAATGGTTCTTTATTAATAGGGAAAAGTATTATTTTACATCCTTACAATAGCAATAAAACCTATACTAAGTTTGATTTAGGCGCTGCTTTTTTGCGCCCACCCTCCGATAAAATAAAAGCGCATAGTGTCTACAATAAAATAGGCTTTTGGTACATTGATTTAGATAAACCCATACAACAATTCTGGATTGGAATCCCCGCATGGTTGCCTACTTTTATGATTATAGGGTGTTTTTTGTTTTGCCGAAGACGTTACAAAAAAAGTCTGAGTGTTTAGCGGAAAAATCATATAATTAACAATTACTAATTAATGAGGGAATAAAATATGAAAACACAATTCAAGGTAGAAAAAATGATGTGTGGTGGATGTTCCGCAAATGTTGAAAAAGTATTAGCTGATGTGGCTGGTGTTGATTCTATTGACGTTAATCTTGAAGAAAAAACGGTAACCATCAAAGGAGATATTGATACAGGCGTTGTTGCAATGGTCATTACTGAAGCAGGTTACCCCGCCACATTAACATAATTTTAGCAAGGTAAAATATAAATGGCAGAAGTAAGGCTTTCCATTGCGGGGATGATGTGTGCAGGGTGTGTGTCATCCGTTGATCAAGCGCTTAATGACGTTGAGGGTGTTACCTCGGCTCAGGTTAATTTGGGTGAGCGTACTGCAACTGTTACGGGGGATTTTTCACTTGAGATCTTATTGCTTGCAGTTAAAAAAGCAGGGTTTAAGGTGCAACAACTCACCTCTTTAGCAGATGAAACAGAAAAGGAAATGCAGGAACTGCAAGCATATCATACCTTATGGTGGCGTGCTTTAGTGGCAGGAGCCTTGGGTTTTGGTTTGTTTATTAGTATGTTAATAGGCTGGTTGCCCAATCTTGAGGAAGGTCGAATTTTTTGGTTAGTCATTAGTGTTATCACATTGCTCATTCTCATTTTTGTTGGTGGTCATTTTTTCCGTGGAGCATGGATTGCGCTACAAAATAAACGAGCCAATATGGACAGCTTAGTCGCGATGGGGACAGGAACTGCATGGCTATATTCTACTCTAGTTCTGTTATTTCCTGATGCAATGCCAACGATTGCTCGGCATGTTTATTTTGAATCTGCCATTATTATTATTGCTTTGGTTTCTCTGGGAGCCGCATTAGAAACAAAAGCGCGTGGGCGTACCTCTGAAGCCATTAAACGTTTGATTGGTTTGCAACCTGATACTGCGCGGGCTGTTCGAGGCGGTAAAGAAATTGATATTCCCATTGCAGAGGTTGGTCTGGAAGAAACCCTGCGTGTTCGTCCTGGTGAAAAAATTCCTGTTGATGGTGTTGTGATTGAAGGTCAGTCATTTGTTGATGAATCCATGCTAACAGGTGAGCCTATGCCTGTTGATAAACGTAAGGATGCAAAAGTGTTTGGAGGTACATTAAACACCCAAGGTAGCTTTTTAATGACTGCAACAGGGATCGGGCGAGAGACGGCATTAGCACGAATTATTGATCTAGTGCGTAAGGCGCAATCCAGTAAACCTGCTATAGGACGCTTGGTTGATAAAATTGCGGCATGGTTTGTGCCAGCCGTTCTGTTGATTGCCTCATTAGCCTTTGTGCTTTGGTATTTTTTCGGTCCAGAACCACAATTAGCCTATGCAATCGTTGTTGCTATGACCGTCATGGTGATTGCCTGTCCTTGTGCTTTGGGTTTAGCAACCCCCATTTCGATTATGGTCGCTGTGGGACGAGCAGCTGAAAATGGTATTTTAATTCGTAATGGTGAGGTGCTTCAACAAGCAAGTCGATTAACGACGGTGGTCTTGGATAAGACAGGTACATTAACAGAAGGAAACCCTCAGCTTACGACTGTTTTACCCTCCTTAAATATTAGCGAAAAAGAGGTTTTATCACTCGCGGCAAGTCTTGAAATGAACTCTGAGCATCCTCTAGGGCTTGCTATTGTGAATAAAGCTAAAGCAGAGAATATTGAATACTCACCAGCAAGCGACTTTAGCACCCTAGAAGGTCGTGGTATTCAAGGTCAGATTAATCAACAAACAATCTGGCTAGGTAATGCGGTGTTAATGAATGAGAAAAATATAGCGATTGATGCGATGCTTGGCAAAGCAGAAGAACTAGCAGGGCAGGGTGAAACTCCCGTGTATCTTGCTCAAAAAGGAAAACTGTTGGCATTATTAGGCATTTCAGACCCTATTCGGAGCGATTCAAAACAAGCCATTGAACGACTGCATACTTTGGGATTAAAAACAGTGTTGCTAACAGGTGATAATGAAAGAACAGCCCAATCAGTTGCCTTACAATTAGGCATTGATGAAGTCATCGCCAATGTAATGCCAGCGGATAAAATTGAGAAAATTCGTTCACTGCAAGCACAAAATGAAGTCGTTGCAATGGTGGGTGATGGGATAAATGATGCGCCTGCTTTAACTCAAGCAGATGTTGGAATAGCCATCGGTACAGGCACAGATGTTGCCTTAGAGGCCGCTGATATTGCTTTAATGAGTGCTTCTATTCAAGGTGTTTCTAAAACCATTGGTTTATCAAAAGCCACCATGAAAAACATTAAACAAAATCTCATCGGTGCTTTTATTTATAACCTAATTGGCATTCCCATTGCTGCAGGAATTTTATTTCCCTTCTTTGGAATATTATTAAGTCCGATTATTGCCGCAACCGCGATGAGTATGAGCTCTGTTACCGTTGTCAGTAATGCGCTGAGGCTTAATAAGGCAAAGATTTAGTTTAGATGATAAACGGATGCTTATTTGTATCAATTATTTCATCTCAAAACCCGCTACAACCGTAGCAATTTTTAATTTAATTCAATCCAAATACTGGACAACCTCTTATGCATGAACATAATCTTCATCAGTTCTTATCCAGCGATCAATTAATGGTTGGATGCTTTCAGGGTGTTGTTTGATAATAATCTCGGCGACTGCTTGGATATCAGGGAGTAGGGCTTGATCACGTAGTAAATCCGCAATGCGAAATTGCAGTTCACCTGTTTGACGTGTGCCAAAGACATCGCCAGGGCCTCGGATTTCTAGGTCAATGCGTGCGATTTCAAAACCGTCATTGCTATTGCGTAAAGCATCGAGACGTTTGTGTGCAATTTCAGTCAGTGGTGACTGGTACATGAGTAGACAATGACTAGCTTCTGTACCACGTCCCACACGACCGCGTAATTGATGCAGTTGTGCTAATCCAAGGCGCTCGGCATTTTCAATAATCATTAGCGATGCATTGGGGACATCGACACCGACTTCAATAACAGTAGTAGCAACCAATAAATGAGTTTTACCTGATTTAAACGCTTGCATGGCACTCTCCTTTTCTACGGCGGACATGCGCCCATGCACTAGTCTAATTTGAAGTTCTGGTAGGTTATGTTGTAATAATTGCAGTGTTTCTTCTGCATTTTGGCATTGTAGTGCTTCGGATTCTTCAATTAGTGTACACACCCAATAAGCTTGCGCACCTTGTTGGCATAGGGCATTGATACGCTTAATAATATCATCACGACGTATATTAGGCAGTACCACTGTATTGATTGGCTTGCGTCCTGGAGGGAGTTCATCGATAACAGAGTAATCCATATCGGCATAGGCAGTCATTGCGAGTGTGCGTGGAATAGGGGTGGCGGTCATCACTAATTGATGCGGGTAACATTCACCTTGTTTGCCTTTTTCACGTAAAGAAAGTCGTTGATGTACGCCAAAGCGGTGTTGTTCGTCAATAATCAGTAAACCCAGTTTTTGGAATTTAACCGCATCTTGGAACAGGGCATGTGTACCGACGACCAGTTTAGATAAACCTAAGGCAATATTTTCAAGATTATCACGTCGCTGTGCTACCTTTTGTCGTCCAGAAAGGTAGCTGACACGCAATCCAAGTGGTTCAAACCATTCCGTAAAGCTTTTGAAATGTTGTTCTGCTAGAATTTCTGTCGGAACCATTAGAGCCACTTGATAACCTGCTTCTATAGCGGTCAATGCTGTCGCTGCAGCAACCAGTGTTTTGCCTGAGCCAACATCCCCTTGTACTAACCGACCCATTGGATAATGTTGTTGCATATCTTGCTTAATTTCTTCTATGACGCGTTGTTGGGCATTAGTTAATGTGAACGGCAATGATTTTAGCAACTTATGATAAAGAGTATCTTTACTCGTGAGTTGAATCCCTTTGATTTGCTGACTGTATTCGCGAAATTTCCGCAAACTTAAATGGTGTGCAATCAGTTCTTCAAAAATAAGTCGTTGCTGGGCAGGGTGATTGGTGCTGAGCAATTGTTCTATGGCGTTTTTACTGCTGGGTTGATGCAGTGTAATGAGTGCCTCTGCTAGTGTGATTAGTCGGTATTTTTTACGCAGTGAGTCGGGAAATACTTCTGGCAATAGCTCAATATGTTGAATGGCTTCTGTGTTCAAACGACGTAACGTTTTCTGTTGCAAGCCTTTCGTGCTGGGGTAAGTAGGGGTTAGATTGCCAGATAGTTCAGTAGCGTCATTGTTGATTATTTTATATTCAGGATGCACCATTTCAAAGCTATAGCGTCCTTGACGTACTTCGCCAAAACAACGTACCTCTGTCCCTACGGATAAGTTTTCTTGTTGGACATTAGCAAAATGAAAGAAACGTAAGGTAATGGCTGTGCCACTATTATCTGAGATTTGGCACACCATCATACGGCGTCGCTTAAAGATGATGGAGCAATGATCTACCTTGCCCACAATCAAGACTTCCTGCCCATGTTGTACACTAGAGATAGGGTAAACACGGGTGCGATCTTGATAACGAAGGGGTAGGTGAAACAGCAAATCCTGAAGTATTTTTAGACCCAGTTTGTCTAAATGTTCCGACATTTTTGGTCCAACACCTTTTAGTGTATTGATATTTTGTAATAATGGATTATTAGATGGCATGGGCGTTTTTTATAGTTTTTTAGGCATGCTTCATAGGATTGAAACGATTCCAGAAGTTACTTGCATGAAAGTCTATCAAGCTATTGGTGTGTTTATTTTCTTGGAGTAGCCTAAAATCAATCACCCTCAAACTGACAAAGGGAGAAGCAAGGACAGTCAAGCTCTTCTTCAAGTAGTTTACTGCCGCCAATATCGGGCAAATCAACAATAAAGCAACTTTCTACAATATGCCCTTCCAGTTTACGAATCAGCTTAATCGCAGCAGCAGCGGTTCCACCTGTTGCGATTAAATCATCAATTAATAAAATATGATCACCTGCTTGAATACAATCTTTATGTATTTCAATACTGTCTTCGCCATATTCTAGTTGATAAGACTGACTAATGGTTTCTGCGGGTAATTTTCCTGCTTTTCTCACAGTGATAAAACTAACCCCTAGCTCATAGGCAAGCACGGAGCCAAAAATAAACCCACGTGCTTCAATACCTGCTACAGCGGTAATTTTTTTACCCATATAGCGATGCACTAAGGCATCAATACTCATACGCAATGCAACGGGGTCTTCAAGCAGAGTAGTAATATCACGAAATTGTATTCCCGCTTTGGGATAGTCAGGAATGGTGCGAATAGAGGATTTAATATAGTTGTTCATAGGTGTTTTTCTCTGAAAATAAATAACGGGCTAACGCAATATAGCATTGATATTACCACCATCGACAGTGGAAACATCAGCAGTAGTACGTTGTTGCAATGCATGAAATAAAAATGCCTGTGCTACATCTTCTGCACGCACTTCTAAGCCTAATAAATTACCTGCCATATAGTCTTTTTCTGATACGCCACGAGCAATTGAACGTGATTGAATCATTTCAGTGGTTAAAATACCCGAACGAATACGATCAGCATTGACAGCATTAGAGCGAATTCCATCTGCTCCGTATTCCAGTGCATATTGACGTGATAAAAACAGTGTGGCCGATTTAGGGAGACCATAAGCTCCAAAATTAGCACCAGGGTTAATTGCTTGTTTGGAGGTATTAAAGAGCAACGCACCACCTGTTCCCTGTGCTTGCATAATCTTAACGGCTTGTTTGGCGATATTTTGATGCGAGAAGAAATTCAGCTCAAAGCTTGCTCGTAAATCCTCATCACTTAAATCAGCAATTTTCCCCTGCCATGCCCCTCCTGCATTAGAGATGATAATATCTACTCCGCCAAAGGTTTCACAGGTTGTTTGATAAAGCTGATCGATAGCTTTAGAGTCAGTTACATCGCAGGCGACACCAATAGCAGTAGGGCTAATAGCATTTGCAACCGCTTTTGCTTGTTTGCCATCGACATCAGCAATTACTACTTCAGCACCATTTTCAGCAAATAAGGTAGCAATAGCTACTCCTAATACTCCTGCCCCGCCTGTAATTACTGCGACTTGTCGCGCTAAGGGTTTTTCTTTGCCTTTGCCTAATTTTGCCTGTTCGAGTGACCAATATTCCATATCAAAAAGAGAAGCAGAGTCTAAGGCTTCAAATTGATCAATCGCCTCTGCTCCTGTAATGCCATCAACCATTGCTTCGGCAACATCGGCAGCTACTTCGGCTGCTTTTTTTGATTCACCTAAGGCATAGAGACCGACACCTGGGACTAAAACAATGCGTGGCATTGGGTCAAGCTCAGTTTTAATCCCATCTAAGCGTTGATTGTTTTCCTTAAAATAAGCATGATAATCATCTATATAACGATTTACCGCCGTGTCTAGTTCTTGCTTAAATTGCTCCAAATGATTCGCATCGGGTGCTGTGGTAATCATCGGTGTATTTTTAATTCGTATGGAATGATCGGGAGTAATCACCCCTTGTTTAGCATAGCGATGAATTTCTTTGCCATTCACAAAATTCATAATACGTTCAGAGCTACGGAAGCTACAAATAAAACGTAGATGTTCCCCCTCTCCTAAAGCCTGAGAACACGCACCGCGAATCAGTGGAGCAATGCTGGCTGTAGTGGCTATTTGCGGGGGTAATTTTACAGAGTCAAAGTTTAGTTTATTAGCAAACTCTGCAATATCACGCTCGGCTTGATCGACTTTTTCGATCATTAACTCATACGCTTGTTGAGCTGTTTCTGCAAAGGTGAAAATACCGTGTTTATGTAAGACTAGACCATCAACCTGCGGATTTTCCGCATAAATCTCAGCCGCTTTTTTGGCTAACTTAAATCCTGGCATAATAAACGGCACATAGGCCATCGAATCACCGTAAATATCACGGCATAACGTCTCACCATTGGGTTGATCCGTTAACGATAAAAAGGCGGTTGAATGGGTGTGATCGATAAATTTATGCGGTAAAAAAGCATGCAATAATGTTTCTACGGAAGGATTCGGTGAGGCAGGGTTGATTAAATTAGCACGTTGATAGCTCACCATGTCCTCATCACTGAGTACCGCTAAATTTTGTAGCTTATATAAAGGCTCTAGCTTAACGGCAGGCAATCCTTCAGGCTCGATTACACCCATATATCCCAGCCACTGCCTTTTACGCATAAGACGCGGTGTTCATCTCCCACTAAATCGGTTGTGCTGGTTTTAACGGAGGTATTTCCACCACCGTGTAATACTAAGATGGGATCGCCTCCTAACAAACGTGTGGTGTAAACACGCAGGGCGATATCTTCGTTAATCCCTTGCTCGCCATAGTGAGCAATGATTTGTTGTGCTTCTTGATCAGACCATAATGATTTCATCGCATTAACCCCTAAGTAGATGTTGGGAAGCAATCGGAAAATTGCTGTGCAAGATTAAAGGGCGGTTTAATTAGACCTTGGTCGGTAATTAAGCCACTGACTAATTGATGCGGGGTAATATCAAAGGCTGGACTACGTACTTGAATATCTTTAGGGGCAGTGCGTCGTTGACTAAAGTGGGTCACCTCTTCTGCTTTGCGTTCTTCTATTTCAATCCCGTCACCTGTTGGTGTATTAAGATCAATGGTAGAAAAAGGCAGAGCCACATAAAAAGGAATACCATAATACTTAGCAAGAATAGCGACATTTAATGTACCAATTTTATTCGCCACATCGCCGTTTGCCGCGACCCTATCGGTTCCTACAATAACAATATCAATAAG
>JAGLDT010000182.1 GCA_023145485.1 Cocleimonas sp.
ACATGCAGTGTTTTCTAAACGCATCGACTTCAAAAGCGAATGCCTCACCTGAAGGTGTCATCACATTTTGCTGTTCAAGATCAATACTTAGCTCGTAGCCACTGTCAACTTCTGAGAATAGCTTATCAACGATTTCTTCAGATAAGATCACAGGAAGCAAACCATTTTTAAAGCTATTATTAAAGAAAATATCCGCATAACTGGGTGCAATAACGGCACGAATACCATAATCGGTTAACGCCCAGACCGCATGTTCTCTTGATGAGCCACAGCCAAAATTCTCACGAGCAATCAAAATGGAAGCCCCCTGATATTGCGCTTGGTTTAGCACAAAATCTTCATTAATTTCTCGCTGACTATGATCCATTCCTGGCTCACCTGCTTTTTTATAACGCCAGTCATCAAATAATGTCGGACCAAAACCGCTCTTTTTAACCGACTTTAAATACTGCTTCGGAATAATGGCATCGGTATCAACATTGGGTCGATCCAAGGGAACAAGCAAACCTTTATGTACGGTAAATTTTTCCATACTTTTTTCCTCCTGTAGAGACTCTACAGATTAGACTTCACCATGAAGATCCTGAAGAAAATGAAGATGTTTTAGGATAATAATGTCGATTGGGTTAGCTTACCAAGTCTAGCGAGGCAACGTAACCCAACAGAATCTATAGTTTCACAAATTCATATAGCCTGGGCAATCTTTTCTGCCCACAAAACTCTTGATAAAAGGTGGAAAAAAACCACCCACCCTACAACGTCAAATTATTCCTGTGCTTCATGGTAAATTAATTATTGATGTGAAAATCTATTAAGTAAACTCTCTAACATCCGTAAAATGGCCTTTAATCGCCGCCGCCGCCGCCATTGCAGGACTCACTAGATGGGTACGACCACCCTGCCCTTGACGACCTTCAAAGTTACGGTTTGAGGTGGAAGCACACCGTTCGCCTGATTCTAAGCGATCTGCATTCATTGCCAAACACATCGAACAACCTGGTTCACGCCATTCAAAACCTGCCTCGACAAAAATCTTATCTAAACCCTCTGCTTCAGCCTGCTGTTTAACTAAACCAGAGCCTGGGACCACCATTGCAAGCATGACATTATCAGCCACTGTATTACCTTTTGCGATTGCCGCCGCCTCACGCATATCTTCAATACGTGAATTAGTACAAGAACCGATGAAAATTTTATCCACTGCGATCGAATCAATCGATTCGCCCGCTTGTAATCCCATATAATCCAGTGCTGCTTGAATACTATTACGTTTTACCGCATCACTCTCATCCGCTGGATTTGGCACAATCGCAGTAATCGGCAACACCATTTCAGGCGATGTTCCCCATGTAACTTGTGGCTCTATTGTGGTCGCATCTAATCGCACTACTTCATCAAAATGAGCGCCTTCATCAGAGACTAAATCAGCCCAAGCTTCAACCGCCTGATCCCACTGTTCATCTCTCGGTGCAAATGGGCGACCTTGAATATAGTCAATGGTAGTTTGATCCACTGCAATCATACCCGCACGCGCACCGCCTTCAATCGCCATATTACAGACCGTCATGCGCCCTTCAATGGATAAATCAGCAATTGCTTCCCCTGCAAATTCAATCGCATAACCCGTACCACCCGCGGTACCGATTTTACCAATAATCGCAAGCACAATATCTTTAGCCGTCACCCCTGCACCGACTTTCCCATCCACCGATACCAACATATTCTGCATTTTTTTCTGAATCAAACACTGCGTTGCCATCACATGCTCTACTTCAGAAGTCCCAATACCGTGCGCTAAAGCACCAAAGGCACCGTGAGTTGAAGTATGAGAGTCACCACAAACCACCGTCATTCCTGGCAACGTTGCACCCTGTTCAGGACCAATCACATGCACAATCCCTTGGCGAATATCATCCATTAAAAACTCTTCCACCTCAAAATCCTCACAATTTTGATTCAGCGTTTCAATCTGGATTTTAGCCACAGGGTCTTCAATACCCGCCGTCCCTTTCCCACGATGCTCTGTTGTCGTAGGCACATTATGATCAGGCACGGCTAAAATAGAATTTGTACGCCAAAGACCTCGACCCGCCATGCGTAAACCTTCAAATGCCTGTGGCGATGTTACCTCATGCACTAGATGTCGGTCGATATAAAGCAACGCCGTACCATCCTCCTCCTGCCTTACCACATGGGCATCCCATAATTTATCGTACAATGTTCTCGCTGTCATTCGCGTACCTCCTCTTGTTTATTTACTATTTTTTACGCTCAGGAATACTACTGTTTTATAGCTTATAACTCTAATGGATTATCTTTATAAATTTTATTCCTGTTAGAAATAGATAAGCCAATCCTAAACGTACCCTATCAATTTTTTTATTAATGATAAAAAGTATATTTTATCAACAATTCACTTCTTATAAAAATAAAAAAAATCCAAATGAAAGTAATTGTTATCTATACCCAAATACCCAATAATGAGCGCCGTTGCAAACGCAACATAGAGTAATACATACTACATTTAAAGGAGAAAAATTATGGCAGATTGGCGTCAAGTAGCAAAAGTTTGTGCATTAGGTGATGGACATATCAGCACTAAAGAAGTAGAAATTCTACGCGCGGTTATTCTTGCAGATGGTGATGCAAATAAAAGTGAGTTAGGTTTTTTACAAGAGATTAAAGCAGAAGCTAAATCAGCAGTTAAAGCATTAGATGTGTTAATTGAAGATTGCGAAAAAGTAGCAAAATAATCTGTATGACGGATGTTACACACCCTAAGCTTGCAGCCCGTATGAAGCTTTTACCGTAATACAGTCATGTAGGTTTGAGAGTGAGAAACGAACCCCAACAAATATGAACGATGATACCCATTTGTTGGAGTTCCTAGCGTCACTCAAGATAAAAGCACTCTCCCCTTTAATTTTTTCTGTTTATAACAGATTCTGTCATGCGCTCTTACGCTTGCACCATTCCCTCAAATTCGTATTCCTGTTGCCGTTGCATCCACTTCTTTTGTTGTTCTTTATCAATCCCTTGTTCATTTAGCACTGTAACTGCGGTATCAAGTCCTCGTGGGAAGCTTTGTTCAAGAATGGCGGTCATTCCTAATGCAGAAAACCGTTTTCTTTCCATTTCATTTTTAACAGAAACCAAGAGTGATAAGTTGGGATAGCGTAGTTTTACAATGGGAGCGAGTTCTTGAGCAATCATATAATCAGTAAAAGTAATAACAATTATTTTTGCTTGGGCTAATTTAATGGTATCCATGAGGCGGAGATCGGTGGCATCACCAAAGCCGACTAAATACCCTTTGGTACAGGCACCTATAAAACAGTCATGGTCAACTTCGATACCACGATAA
>JAGLDT010000183.1 GCA_023145485.1 Cocleimonas sp.
GGCACGTTAGAGTTCGGGTGTTATTAAGTCCTCAGTCCTTAATGACTTGCAACTTACCAATGAGGGTTATGATACAGCTATGGCTAAAAAACGAAAGAAAAAAGGACACGGTGGCAAAAGCATTGCGACTAATAAAGTTGCACGGCATGAATATTTTATTGAAGCAACGCATGAGGCAGGATTGGTTTTGCAGGGATGGGAGGTTAAAAGTTTACGAGAAGGACGCGTGCAACTAAAAGAAAGTTATATTAATTTTCACAAAGGTGAAGCATGGCTGGTGGGTTCTCATATGTCCCCCCTACTCTCCGCATCCACTCATATCAGCCCTAACCCTACACGGCAACGTAAATTATTACTGCATGACTATGAGATAATCCGCTTGCAGGCGGCTGTTGATCGTAAAGGGAATGCGATTATTCCTCTTAGTCTTTACTGGAAGAATAATCATGTGAAAATTGAGATTGGTGTCGGTAAGGGTAAGAAGCTACATGATAAACGAGCTTCATCGAAAGAACGTGATTGGAATCGAGATAAACAACGGATTTTGAAAAACACTTAATCATCAGTATTTGCTGTACAAACAGAGGTTAAATCATGTCTCAATCCGTATTAAAAGACACGCTTTATGATGATTTTATGAATTTACCAGAACATCATACGGGTGAAATTATTCATAATGTCTTATATAGCCAGCCTCGACCTGCCCCCAAACATGCCTATACCTATTCTGTTTTAGGGTATACCGTTGGTGGCCCTTTTCATGGTGGTATTGGTGGCCCAGGTGGCTGGTGGATTTTAGATGAACCAGAACTGCATATCGAAGGTCATATTTTAGTTCCTGACCTTGCTGGTTGGAAGCGTGAGCGAATGCCTGAACTCCCCGAAACAGCATGGTTTGAATGTGTTCCAGACTGGATTTGCGAGATTCTTTCACCTTCTACCGCAAGAAAGGATCGCATGGTAAAAATGCCTGTTTATGCGACATTAGGAGTAAAATACCTCTGGTTAATTGACCCTATTATAAAAACCTTGGAAGTCTATCAATTAGAAAATCAACGCTGGAGTTTAATGGCAAGCCTAAGCGAAGAAGATAAGGTCAGCGCTGTTCCCTTTGATGCCATTGAGTTTTGTTTGGATAGCCTGTGGGCTTGATACAGTCGCTCATATATTACCCCCCTAGGAAACGAGTGCTTCAGTCTCGTCTAAATGACGCTAAGGACTGAGGATTCAATAGCCTCTATACCCTCCAAATTAAACTAGCCATTCGCCCTGTTTTCGCTTCTCGTCGGTAAGAGTAAAACCGTTCTTTATCCTCATAGCTACAGGCTTCGCCACCTGTTATTTTTGTCACCCCAATGGCTTGCAAACGTAAACGAGCTAAATAATAAATATCTGCCCGCCATTTATCAGGATGTTCTGATGGGATAAAGGCATGAACCGCCTCACTTTGAACAGAAATAAACGCGTCTCGTACTTCACTGCCTACTTCAAAATGCTGTACGCTAATCGCAACGCCAAACCATGCCATAACCTCTGATGCTGGACAGTTCAGTGATTTTACCGTTTGTTCCAAAACACCTGCATGAAGCCCTCGCCAACCCGCATGAGCAGCGGCAATAGCCGTTCCTTGTTGATTGCAAAATAGAACAGGCAAACAGTCTGCCGTCATAACGGCGCAAACTGAACCAATCTTATGCGCTACAGAAGCATCTGCTACTACGTTCCTACTGTGTTTATCATCGGCATTCGCAACGGTCACCCCATGAACTTGGGTCAACCATAGGGGGGCACTGGATAAATCAAGTATCTTTTTTAGATACGCTCTATTTTTTTCAACAGCCTCTGGGTCATCATCAACATGATCACCTAGGTTCATTGAGTCAAAAGATGTCTGGCTAAACCCACCCTGTCGAGTTGTCATAATAGCTCTAATATTTTTTGGAGCATTCCAGTCTGGAATTAGCCATTCAGATGGGATATTTTTTTTCATTATTGTGTCCACCGACTGACATTAACGCAAATCAGCAAAAGTATCACATTTACTAACACTACCATGCAACATGCCTGTTTTTAGCCAATGAGCACGTTGCTTAGAAGACCCATGAGTAAATGAGGCAGCATTAACGCCCATTCCTGCTCGTTTTTGCATATGATCATCACCAATAACATAAGCGGCATTAATGGCTTCTTCAAGATCACCCTCTTCTAATATATGATACTTCTTTTCTATGTGATGTACATAAATCCCAGCATAACAATCAGCCTGTAGCTCTAAGCGCACAGATAATTTGTTTGCTTTCGTTTTACTCATACGTTGTTGCATACGCGTAACCTTGTCGGAAATCCCCTGCAAGCTTTGAATATGATGCCCTAGCTCATGCGCAATCACATACGCTTTCGCAAAGTCACCTTTCCCGCCCATTTGATTTAACTCAGAGAAAAAGCCAGGATCAATATAAATTTTATTATCCCCAGGGCAGTAAAAAGGCCCTACCGCAGAAGAAGTGACACCACAGGCCGATTGCACTCTATTATTAAATATAACCAGTTTAGGTTGTTGGTATTTAACGTTTGATTTTTCAAAAATATTACCCCATACCGTTTCCGTATCTTTAAGCACAACTTTGATGAATTCACCTGCATCATCCTGCTTCCCGTTTGTCGCCCCGTCACCTGAAGACTGAGTTTGCGGCGCAGAACCTCCACTAAAATCCAACAAGCTTTTGCCCTGTCCAAAAAAGAGAAACAATAGCAACATAATAAAAAAACCAATCCCGCCCAAACTGGTACTTTTACGTTTCATAAAACCACCACCGCCGCCACGACGATCTTCTACATTTGTACTTTGAGGTCTACCTTTCCAGCGCATAAGTTTAATCCATGATATTTAATAGGGAGATAATCTAATCATAATACCCATGATTAGATAGTTTTGATAGTACCTAGTTTTACCAATATACCCATGCTGACAAAACAAGCTATTTATTTGACTAATGGCAAATAAATGATTTTTATTAGTATTTTCTGGTTAATTTTTATCTATGCGCTTTTTTTTAGCTGATAATCACTTATCACTATGGTAGTGTGGGAAAAACAAGAATATATCTCACTATGGATAATGACTATATCCGCTTATCTATTAATCAATTGTCATCATAAGGAACTTGCGATGCTGGAGAATCAAGGAAGTGTATCGGTAGAAGAAGCAATTAAATCTGCAGATAAAGCTCTGAATAATTTAACGGAGACGGTATCTAACGCAGTTAGTGTAAAGGGAAAGCTTAAAAAAAAGCCGGGCAGGGTTTCAAAAAGAGAGATGGATGCTATTCAACTCTATCTAAAAGAAATAGAGTACTCACCGTTACTCACACCTGATGAAGAAATAAAGTATGGTCGACTAGCCCGAAAGGGAGATGAAAAAGGTCGAACAAAGATGATTGTCTGTAATTTACGCCTCGTTGTAAAAATATCACGTCGTTATATGAACCGTGGTTTAGCATTACCTGATTTAATCGAAGAAGGGAATCTTGGATTAATTCATGCCGTAGAAAAATTTGACCCTGAACGAGGCTTTCGTTTTTCAACCTATGCAACATGGTGGATTCGCCAGAATATTGAACGAGCATTGATGAATCAAACCCGTACTATTCGCCTCCCTATCCACATCAATAAGGAGTTGAATGCTTACTTACGCAAATCTCGCGACCTAATGCAACAAAATGGTATCGAACCTAGTGTAGCGGAAGTGGCGGAAGCTTTAGAAAAACCCATTGATCGAATTCGTAAATTGCTAAAGTTTAGTGAGCGTACGGGTTCTTTGGATATCACTATTGGCCAAGATAGTGACAGCCCATTGGTCAACTTTGTTTCTGAACCCTCTGCACCTGAACCTGATGAACTGATTCGAGATCAGGATATTAATGATTCAGTAGAAAACTGGCTTTATCAATTAGAACCGAAGCAACAAGAAGTGATCGTGCGACGTTTTGGTCTCCATGGGCATGATAATGCAACCTTAGAACAGGTTGGTAAGGAGCTGGGCTTAACGCGTGAACGAGTACGACAAATCCAAATGGAAGCATTAAAAAGATTACGTAGAATTATGGAAAACGAAGGCTTATCAGGCGAAAGTTTTCTTGGCATGTAATTGAAAGCAGGTTACTCCAGATAGGATAGTCTCATTGAGTATGGTTCAAGGTAAGAGATATTAAGGAATCTCCAAGCAATTAAGTTACTTGGAGCTTCCTAGTCACATCATTGCTAATCAACGGGTGCTGATTCCTAGCAATGTAC
>JAGLDT010000184.1 GCA_023145485.1 Cocleimonas sp.
GTTCGGGTGTTATTGAATCCTTAGTCCTAAGAGATAATCTTCTCCGCCCACACATCAAGACCTCGTTCTATATTCGCCATTGCAATACTAAATGCTCTCTCATCCCTACCAACAGGGTCGGCAATTTCACGATCATCAAGCCATCGTCCTATTAAATGTACCTTTCCTCTTGTACCTATAAATTTTGACTGGATATATTTATTATGGCGTTTTTCCATAGTGAGAATAAGATCAGCATTAGCCACCATTTCATCATCAATTTGTCGAGCCAAGTGTGTACTAATATCAATACTTTTTTGCCTCATAACAGCAACTGAATGAGGATCAGCAGGATAACCGACTAATGCAGAAATACCTGCAGATGAAATAGTAATATCAGGTAATTTTGCTTGCAGTAGCCCTTCCCCCATTGGGCTACGGCAAATATTACCAATACAAACAATTAGAATATGATTAAACATGTTAGATAATTTAAACTTTTAGGATTTAGAATTGATACGGTTAAGCGTAGAAGTAATTTTTTTCTGTAGCTTGTTGATACGCTGAATAATCTCGTCATCAAGCGATGACTGTTCATTAGCAAAATTTAATTCATGCGCTAAATTGAGAGCCGTGATCACCGCTATACGTTCAGATCCAATTATTTTTCCTGATTTACGGATCTCTCGCATTTTATCGTCCACTTCTTTAGCAGAAGAAATTAAAGATCGTTGAGCACCTGAAGGACAGGCAATGGTATAATCTTTGCCAAGAATTCTTATAGCAACAGGTGTTAGACTTGAATTCTGAGTTGCTTCTTTTTCATCACTCATTAAGAGATTACCTGTTCAAGATTAAAAATGGATTGATATTTCAAGCATACTTCCTATGCGTTATCCATTGACTTCAAACGACTAATCATAGACTCTACTTGCGCACGAATTTTATCATTCTTTCCGTAGAGATCAGCCCGCTCCTTTAATAACTGCTTTTCTCTTTGTTTTAGGAGTGTATTTTCGTTAAATAATGTTTCCACAGTCGACAACAATGCTTCAAGCGCCTCCTCCAAATGAGAAACCTGTTCTTTAAGACGAGAATCGGTTGAGTAATTTTCCATAATCACATAATAATTTTAGGCGGGGGGAATGGGCGACTAAGTCATTTAAACGCAACTTGAAACTGAAGTTACACTAACTGTAGAGGGCAAAAATGCATAATGCTAGTATAACCGATCTTTTAAATAAAACCAAAATCAGATGAGTAAAGCTATGAAATTTCCAGAAATACAGGAGATATTGATTAAAATTAATTCAATTAGTGATGTCGCAGAGAGTCACGGGATTGCTTGTGGCATGTTAGTCATCAATACAAGTGCAAATAAACTTGTCTGGATAAAACAGTTAATGGGGGAAATAGAAGAGCAAAGTATTCCTTCAGCGGCGGTTATTGAACCAATGAAATTTTGGTTTGATGAGATCAAAAATCAACTCCACGATAGCAACTTACGTTTTGAATTGTCGCTACCCGATGACAATCAACCACTAGAGAGTCGAGTAACTGCTTTGCAGGAATGGTGTAGAGGCTTTATTTTGGGAGTAGCTATGAGTGACGTTAAAGACTTCAATAAATTACCTGAAGATACACAAGAATTAATAACTGATTTTTCTCGGATCAGTGCCGAAGAAGAATTTGACCTTGATAATGCTGATGAAGCAGAAATATCCTATGCAGATATTTCTCAATACGTCCGTATTGGTGTTTTACTTATTAATGAAGAGCTACAGCCAATAAAGGCAACATCAACAATTCACTAGCGCATACATTATACCCTACATTCAGCACCCTAAGATCAAAGGGTCATAGCCTATCTTGAGGCACGAAACACGCAATTTTGTTATCCCGCCTTGATTGTCTATCTCTATAAGTATTAATAATACCCACATGAAAAAAATAATAGAGGTCATAATTTAATCTAAAAAGATAGGCTGTTGAAAAGGGTAAGTGATTGAATTTTAATTGCTAAAAAATAAGATATTTATTTGTTTTTTATATTTTGAGGAGAGCGCTTTTATTCTCAATAAACTTCCTGTAGTCACAATCTAAAGACTGTCTTATAATAATTACAGTACTCGTTATTGCTAAGGGCAATATATTGACACTAGATAAAAAAGGAATAATTTTTACAATGAAAAAATATAACTTATTAGCGACAGCTATCGCATTCTCAGCATCATTTGCAGCACCTTCCATGGCAGAGCCTTCTCTGTTTGATTATCAGGAAGCAACCTCATCGTATGAAGATGCTTATGTGGCAGGTAATTTCGATATTGGCAGTGGCAATCAAGATCAATCAAGCTATGATTTAGATCTTTTCTTGGATTATGAAAAAGTGTTTAGCTCACCTGACCGTAATACCAAATTTGATTTTTCTGGTTCAGGTTCTCGTTCCCGTGGCCCAAAAGATGGTGACGAGACAAAATCTACGTTTCAACTATTAGGCTCCGCAACGGTGGATAATTATTTCCAACCAGGCAGTAAAGGTGCATTCTGGTACGGTAAAGGTGAAGTAGGTGCTAAAAAAGATCAAAAAAAGGCCTTTTCTAAAGCAACCATTGGCGTAGGCTATGGACGTGTTGTTAATGTAACGCCAATGGCGCGTGCTATTCGTGTTATTCAGGCATTACGCCAAAAAGGAACGCTACAGTCAGACCCTGTCAATAGTACTTATCAAGCAGTGGCTGAAATTATTGCTAAAGAAGATCAATACCGCAGTCGGCATGGTGCAAAAAACTATAACCAATATTGGATTGGTGATATAGAAAAAGCACTCAATGCTACGCTAGGTGCTCAAGGTGTTATTAAGTCATATGATGTGTTGACGCAAGAAAGTATTTCTACACGTAAACATGGCTGGTTAGTTCGTGCAGGTGTTGGTGCGGTATTAAGTGATTATGATGGGGAAACAAGTAAACCAGCGGTTGAAGTTGGTGCTGAATATCACCTTCCTTTAAGTAACCAAACGCAGTTATCTAATGAAGCGATCTTTACCACGACATTAAAAGACGATAGCAAAAGCTATATTTTCAACAATGAACTATCATTGACACATGAATTAACAGATGTTATTGACTGGGAAAACAAATGGTTATTAAGCTATAATAAGTTCGACGAGGCTGATAGTACTACGGCAAATACATTGACCTCAGCGTTTAACTACGAACTGACGAACCAACTAGATTTTAATATTACCGCTAAACTTGCGAAAACAACAAGTCAGGATGATATCGATAAGCGATTGACAATGGGTATTCAGTATCGCCTTAAATAAGAATTTTTCGGCTCTTTCGGTGCAAGAGTAAAAATATTCACCTTATACAGAAAGGGGGAGCTAAATAGCTCCCCTTTTCTGTATAAGGTGAACTATTTGTTTGCCTGTATTTTATGCCTTTGCCAGATTTCTTAAAAGCATGCATAATTGAACTTTTCTCAATCAATAAGATATAATTCAATGAAAATAAAATCCTTTATTAACCTATCACTTGTGTTGTCTATTAGCACCTTTATGGTTGCTTGTGGTGAAACTACTTCTATTTCTAAAGATGAAGCAACTCCAGCACCTAGCACTAGTTCTAAGACAAGCGAAACCGTCACTTTCACTAAAACAGATGTAAAAGTAGGCGACGGTGCAGAGGCTAAGGCAGGTCAAAGCGTCTCGGTACATTACACGGGTTGGTTATATGAACCAAACTCACCTAAAAGTCACGGTAAAAAATTTGATAGCTCGCGCGATCGGAATCAAGCATTCGTCTTTCCGTTAGGAGCAGGTCGTGTTATCAAAGGCTGGGATCAAGGCGTTGTAGGTATGAAAGTTGGAGGGCAACGTACATTAATTATTCCATCAGATATGGCGTATGGATCACGTGGTGCAGGTGGCACGATTCCTCCCAATGCAACCCTCATCTTTGATGTTGAGTTAATAGAGGTAAAATAGAATGTTAAGAGGGATATAAATCTAAAAGATGGTGCGGAGGTAGTCTCCACATTGAAGGTAACTTCTCATAACTTACAGGTAGCCTTATAAAACAATAACTTAAAGCATTTATAAAATTCAAAAATGATTTTTTT
>JAGLDT010000185.1 GCA_023145485.1 Cocleimonas sp.
TTAGATGGTGCTGAGTTAGATGGTGTTGAATTAGATCATAAAGATAATATCTCAATTCTTGATAAAATTGTTTCGTCATACAATAGTATGAATATCGAAATAAAAAATTACAATGAACAAATAAGATTGCTAAGAAATGATGCGGATAACTTAAAAGAAGATATATATTTAAAGAAAAATATTCGTAGCAAAGACAAAGATAATGATTTAGATAAAAAGAAAAAATTAAAAAAGAAGATAGATATTAATAACTTTTCTATCAATGAAGAGACCTGTAAAACAGCTGTTGATCAAATCAATAGTATTAAATCAAATATTAGTACAAACAGTAAATTAGCCAGCGAAATATTAATACCATTAGAGGCCTCAGTTGACTTACTAAAGGCTCAAGTTAAATATACAGTTATTCTTGAGGATATTCTGGAGCTTTTCAATCAAAAGGATAAGCTTGAGAAAAAATTAGGCGAATCTAATCAAATAATTACTATGTTAGCTGAGTCTTTAGAAATCTAGAAAAATACTGTTTTTTATTGTCGCGGTGCTTCAATTTTTTCTAAGATTGATAAAATAATCTGATCGGTGGTGTAACCTTCTAACTCCATTTCAGGTGCTAATCCAACACGGTGCCGTAATACAGGTAATGCTATACCCTTAATATCATCAGGTGTTATATGGTCTCGATTATTGAGCAACGCTTCTGCACGGGCTGCGCGAATGAGTGAAATACTGCCACGTGGCCCTGCACCAATGCTTAGCCCTTGCCAATCACGGCTGGCGCGAGTGATTCTTACTGCATAGTCGATAACACTTTGATCAGCTTCTACCTCGCCAGCAAGTGCTTGCATTTCTAAGACCATTGCGGGTGAGGCAACAGCACTGACTCGTGATAGGTCTAATTGATCACCTGTTTGATGATTAGTGACCGCTGCGACCATTAAGTTTTCTTCTTGTTCGTTAGGGTAATTAATATAAATTTTTAGTAAAAAACGATCCAATTGCGCTTCAGGCAGCGGATAGGTGCCTTCTTGTTCTAGAGGATTTTGGGTGGCTAAAGTCATAAAGGGTAAGGGGACGAAGTATGCTTCACCTTCGATGGTTACTTGATGTTCTTGCATGACTTCTAGTAGAGCAGATTGTGTTTTGGCTGGCGCACGATTGATCTCGTCCGCTAAGAGCAAATTAGTAAAAACAGGCCCTTTATGCAGGTTGAATTCACTATTTTTCATGTCATACAGAGTATGTCCTGTGACATCGGCGGGCATTAGGTCGGGGGTAAATTGGATTCGTGAAAACTGCCCTGAAAAAGTATTCGCTAATGCGCGAACCAAGAGCGTTTTGCCTAAACCAGGTACACCTTCAATAAGTACATTGCCACCTGCTAAAAGCGCAATGAGCGTTTCATGTACGACTTGTTTTTGTCCTATGACAGCTTTGCTAATTTCTATTTTGATGGTTTGTGCTAATTCGCATGCCTGAGCGAGTGTCATTGCCGTCATAATGAGTTCCTAATTTGTTCTAATTGTTTTATGAGTTGGGTAAATTCGTCACTCTGATTTTTCTTTAGTGCCGTGTTTGGGTCAAATAAAAGTTGTTGAATTTCACGTTGAGGACGCTCAAGGCGTATGGCTAATTGTGCTATTTTTTCTGCATCAGATAATTGTTTCCAACCTGGATGGGTCAGTGCAAGGCGTTGATTTAATGCTTCTCTAGTACTGGCAATTAACTTGTCTTTTTGCTGATGTTTCCAATAAAAATTACCGCTAGCTCTAATATGTTCCAACAAGCTACGTCGGTCTTCAGGTGCTTTAGGAATCATGGGGCCAAAACGATGAGAAGCATGACGAAGCCATAAAACAAATAAAAGGGTTAGGGTAATAATAAACGCCCATGCTTTATTCCACATTAGTAGCCATAGGGGGGGCATTTCATCATTATGAATCAGCCAAACCTCATTAGGCTTATCTAAGCCATGCACTAATTGCCATAAAATTTCGGCATGATCGGCTTCTCTAATTTCACGATTATTAATAAAGTTAAGATCTGCGATTAAGGTAATCATGCCGTTATCAATTTGGCGACGTAAAATAAAGACCTCCTCTTTTATGAGCAGGGTTTCATTCTTTTTAGATAAAAAATTATCCCTGCTTATAATGGGATAAAAACTTTTACCTTCTATTTTTAATGGATACTCAGCTCCTTTTAGATTTAGGCTAAATTGAGTTTTATTAGAAATATAAAGATGACTATCTGTTGTAACATTCAATAAAGCTTGTAAGGGATCATCAGAAAAAACACTGTCATCATCGCTTTTATCGTACTGATTATTCGTATCATTATTAACGCGTGTAATCAAATGTCCACCTGCTTGCACCCAAGTATATAAATCTTTGATTGCTTCTCGTGAAAGTGTTGAGCGTTTTGAGCTAATAATAAGAACCGTCGTTGTATCAGGGAGATTAGCTAATCCTTGAAGACTTTGTTTTGTGCTGGCAGGAATGCCCATACGATTTAAAAAGATGCGTGTGGCATAAAGAGGGTTTTTACGCGCCTTACCTTTGAGGGTGATTTTTGTTATTGATTCAATTACTTCAAAGCGATCATAAAGACTATAAGCGCCAAAGGTAAGGGTGGCTATCAATAGGATTCCAAGCAACCATGCTATCCATCTACTCATACCTTTATCTCTGTAGAAGTGATTAATTGATAGGCGAAATCACTTTTCCAGTGGATAAATAACCATTCCATTGCATCATCCATGGGAATACGGTGAGCATAGGCGATTAGTTGCCATTGTGAGGTTAGTTGACCTAAATACTGCTGTTGATTATTTGCTAGTGAGTGTTGGCTTAGTTTTAAAATATCACCTTCTGTATGACTATTTTCTAGTAGGATTTTTTCTTGATTGATTAAACGTACCAATGCACCACGGTATAATAGGCTTAATGATTCTCTCGCCTTTTTCTGTTGCCACAAGAGTTTTGCTTCAGCAATAATATCATCGGGCAAGGATGCTTCACGCACATCCATTCCAAACAATATTTCGGGTGCTTGATAGGACTCTTCATCTGTCTTTTTACTGGAGAATAGATGCAACCATCGATCCCGTGAAAGAAACAGCAACACGATGCCAACAAAGAGTAAAATCCATAAGGCATATTCAAAAAAATTGGCAAAAACAACAGAAATAGACTTAACCCAATCTGAGGTTGTTGAGTCAGGCTCATCAATATCTAGGTCTTTAAGCTTCCATTCGGTTTTTTTTTCCTCACCTTTTAGATCTTTGCTATTAATGATATCGGCAATGGTGATTTTTGACTGATCAGCAGGTAAACGCTCGCGATGAAGATAATCTACGCTACTAGTGGGACGTAGAGGTTCTATAGCGTCATCTGCATAACTATTTTTAGCAAAAAAAATAAAACTAATCAACAGCGCATAAATAATAAATAAATTTGCCCATGAAAAAATTAGAAACGTCTTAATTTTCACTTTTAAGTTCCTTTTGCCAATGTTGCTAATTTTTCCTTTTCAGTTGCCAAACGTATCGCCATTTTACGAAATGAAAGCTCTATATCCCATGCTTCTAATTGAGTGCGTCGATTAATATAGAGTGCAAAATTTGCGGCAATATAAAAAGGTTCAATAATCAGTGTAATGACAATATAGAGACTGCTAATAAAAAGCATTACCCATGTTTCAATGGAGCCTAGTTCAGGATTAAAGAAATTACTGGTAAAAGAATCAAAATGACTTTCTGGGACAAATAACAAAAATAAACCCAATAGCGAAAAGGTGAGAATAAT
Source organism: Cocleimonas sp. (assembly GCA_023145485.1). GTDB lineage: Bacteria > Pseudomonadota > Gammaproteobacteria > Thiotrichales > Thiotrichaceae > JAGLBW01. The sequence goes on from JAGLDT010000185.1 coordinate 3,804, forward strand.
CTCAATAAAAAACAACCCAATGGTTAGCCAAATGGCTTCACTATGCACTGCATTTAGTAATACTGTTTGACGCTTTGCACGTGCTTTACCTCTTATACCTTCTAATTGCCATATGGGTAAATTAAAGCCACGCGAAAAAGAAAAGCGACGAAAAGTAATAGCGCCAAAAGTATTGCCACGAAATATTGAAGGAATATCCTTTAACGCTTGCCATGTGCTTAAGTCATTATTAAATAATCTTTGACTAAGGATATGAAGAATTAAACGATGACTATAGGGTTTGATCCACCAGAAAAACAACATCACATAGAGATAATACTTTGTAGGAACAAAAAGAAAGGCAAGTAATAAAATGGAGAGATTAAATAATAATAAAGGGGGGTAAATAGAACGCCACCAGCGTTGCACCATTGCAAAGCCTAAATCAACCGCCTCCCATGATGATCTTAAACGAATATTTGCGGTTATTTGATCAAGTTGCATGACGTACCTGCCGTCCTAAAAACAAAAAATAAGCCAATACTAGTGACCATAGGATGGCAGCTACAATATATTTAATCATCACAGGCATCACCATCGATGACCAAAAAGCTTCAATAAAGGCAGCAATAATAAACATAGTGGCTGCACCGTACATAATTTGCACTGCTATTTTTCCATTATCAATTAAAGCTCTAATTCGTGATTTTCGTCCTGGCTTGATGAGTGCGGCTGTTAATTTAAGACCTGCTACACCTGAGAGAACAATAGCCGTTAACTCAAAGGATCCATGACCTAAAACAAAGCCCCAAAAGGTATCGATAAATTCAAGATGGGTTAAATGACCTGCGGCAGCACCAATGTATAAGCCATTAAAAATCATATAAAATAAAGTGCCTAAACCAAATAATATGCCACCTGCAAAATTTTCAAAACCAATTCCTGTATTATTTTTAATATAGAAACCAAACATATATAAATCAGAGTCTGCTTCTCGCTCACGCCCAATTTTATGGGTTAAAGAATCAGGGTCATACATCACTTCTATCGAGCGAACCTGCGCACCATCCATGATGCTATAAACTAGATCAGGTTGAATTTGTATGGCAATAATTATTGCAAAAAAAGGTATATAAAAAAGCGCACTAGCAATTGCGACTAAGCGCCATTCTTTGCGTATTAAGGTAGGAAATCCTACTGCAAAAAAAACGATTATATGATGCCAAAAATGAGTATGCGCACCATAAAGCTTCTGGTGTCCACGTGTTACGAGATGATTTAAACGCTTTGATAGCACAGGGCTATACATGCGTGAATTTGCTAGTGAATAATGATGGCAAATCTGGCGATAAGTCTTTGGTAGGTCAATTTCTTTAGGGGCTTCAACGGGCTTTTTTTTACTACGTTTTTGACTTCTGGATAGTTCTTGATAATCTAGCCATTTCTCAAAATCATCCCACTGTTGCTGATGCTTTTCTATAAACTGCGATTGCTTGATTGCACTCATCGCTTCCCCGCTATCCAATTGCTAATACGATTCAGGTAGGTTGTTTTTTGTCCCTTTTTAGCCTCGGCAACTAATAATCCACTTAAACCTGCTAATTCTTCGGTTCTCTCTTTTGATAACTGCTGTTGGCGTTGACGAAATTGTAAAATGGTTTGTTGTTCTTTCATTTGTAAGTTTATCACGGGAGCGACTGCTATCATTTCAGATTGATCATTATCGATTAAGTCTTCTTTTAAAGGATTATCTTTATAGAGCACCACTGTTCCTGCGACTAAATCTCCGAGGCGTTGAAAACGTTGATTTAACAACATACTGGCTAAACCAAAGCCATAAAATAGTGGTAAAAAATCAACAAAGCGGAGTAAATTACGAATCATTGAAGCGGATGGCGTAACAGGACTGCCATTGTCTTGTACCACATAGAGGTTTAATGATTTTTTACCGGGTGTTTGTCCTTTGTGAAATAACTCAAAATAAACAGGGTAAAACCATTCCACTAGAAAGGTAATGATTAACGCTATACCCATGCCACTAGAACCTAAGATAGCCAGTACAATAAAAGTAACGGTATAAATAACAAAGCGAACAAGCACATCAATCAACCACGCTATCATGCGAGGCATAGGCCCTGCGGGTGACAGTATAAGGTTAATACCTTCTGGTGTGTTGACAGTATAAATTGTGTCTAGGCTTTTTATTTGAGCCATGGGAATTCCGCGTGAATTTTTAATTATTATTTAGGTGTTCCGTTGAGCTGATCGAGCTAGCCCTGTTTGAATGATTTTGTCATAAAAAGTATCGTCTGCAACAGTCCCTTGTTGCAGATTATTTTGTAATCTCCTGAATGTTGCAAATCAATGATAAATAACCTATTCAAAATAATAGTTATGAGTCGACAGGAAAGAACAAATTGTTGCTTTTAATCTTCTGCAACAACCTCTTGTTGAGCAGAGTCAGTTTTAGCCATACGACCTTTGCCATTAATACTCTGAATACAAATTTCAGTGTAGTTCTGACGATGACCTGTGCGCTTTTGATGATGTTTACGTCGTCTAAATTTAATAATTTCGATTTTTTTAGCGCGTCCATGTGATCTAATTTGCGCTTCAACTTTAGCGCCTTCAATCGTCGGTGTTCCAACGCTTAGATTATCATCATCAGAAACCATCATGACTTGATCAAAAGTCCATATTGCACCTTTTTCTGTTGGGATTGTTTCAACTCTTAAAACATCACCAGGAGAAACACGGTATTGTTTTCCACCTGTTTTGATTACAGCGTACATCTTTTGATCCCTTTTTGTTGTGTATTTATGTTTAGAAAACTAAACCGCGCAATTTAATGAGAAATAGGTATCTTTGTCAACCTTCGTTTTATTCTATTTTTTATGGTTTTGTTTAAACGAGAGTAGGGGGATGCAGACCATTGTGTTTAAAATAATAGCAAACCCTGAGAAGAATCTCAGGATTTGAAAGGAAACTTTAGGCGTTCTTATTTTTAGCGTCTTTAATCATTGGTTGAAGCTCGCCTTTTTCATGCATCTCTAAGGTAATATCACAGCCACCAATTAGCTCGCCATCAACATAAACCTGTGGGAAAGTTGGCCAGTTTGCAAATCTTGGTAGGTTTTCAAAAATTTCAGGGTCAGTGAGTATATTGACATAAGCAAATTCTTCACCACACTCCATTAAGGCCTGTGCTGTACGGCTTGAGAAGCCACATTGGGGTAGTTGTGGTGTACCTTTCATAAAAATAATAACAGGGTTTTCTTCAACTGCACTCTTAATTCTGTCCATTACGTCCATAGGATCATCTCATTTTATTGGGTTAATCTCTGAGTATGGAGGTAGGATTTTATAACTCAAGGATTCGACGGTTGGATTCAATAAAAATATAATGGGTGTTTAATGGCTTGGAGATTCCTTAGTGCCCTTTAATAAATAGCTTTAGACCATAAAGAAAAAAGCCTGCAAAAACAATAAGACTCCATTCGGGAATACTAAAGCCCGCAAACCTCCATGCAACTTCGACACAGTCGCCGGCCCCTGCAAATATTTTTTCAATCACCTCATTGAGTGGCAGTGTGTTGATCCAGTAATTTAGTCCTTCACCACACTCAGGTGACTGATCTTTAGGAAGGTTCTGTAGCCATGTATGTCTTCCTGCGACTGCAAGACCTGCAAGACTTGCAGTCGCTACTATCTGACCATAAAGTCGACGAACTAAGCTGTGTTTAGGGTTATGCAATAGACCAATAAGAAAAATGACGCCAAGTGTAATAATAATAATACGTTCTAATATACACAGGGGGCAAGGCTCTAACATTAAGATGTATTGGAAAAAAAGAGCAGTTGTTATGATAATAAAGGTAAGAATAAAACCAATATTAAAGGCGGGGCGGATGGACATAGATTATCGCTCCAGAGTACTTTTGAGGGAGAGTTGATGATACCTTAGGAGGTTTCAAATTGAAACGTCCTGAAATTTGAGCAAGTTTTGCTATGGCTCAAGTTAGGTCGGCAGACAGCCTATAAAGCTTTGCAAAATACAGGAGACGAAGTGATGCATTACCCCGTATCCTATAAACTCTAGGCCGATTCTAGTGAATAACGGTATGGAGGACAGTATGCTTCTCAAAATACACCGTAAATCTGCCGTATTCCCAGCGTGTAATGCGTGGCCATTTTTTAGAGACTCTTCCTTTTGAGCGGGTAATGCGCTTGGCTTTACCGTAATGCTTCAGTACTTTTTTCATACTATTTCCACGTTGAGGAAAACTTGTGTTTTTTACAATATTACTGGGGTTATGGGACGAGGGAAGGTTTGCCTGAGTTATTATAGGCGTTAGTAAGATACTTGATGCTAATAGCAGTGTTTGTATTTTCATTTTAATATCCAGTATTTTTTATTAATTGGGGGTAGGGTGTTTTTTGAAGTACCCGTTAGATGAAAATCTATTAAAACAACCATTTGATCGGGGATATTGTTGTTTTTAAGGTAATATATTGTGTAGGACGCAACCATTAAAGCATTGTAATAAATTCAATACCTGAGCTTCTATTCCGCTATACTCCGCGGTTATGTTTAAACCGTTAGAATTATTTATAGGGTTACGCTACACCCGTTCAAAACACGAAAACCATTATATTTCGTTTATATCATTAGCATCCATGCTCGGTATTACTATCGGAGTGATTGTTCTGATAACCGTACTGTCAATTATGAATGGTTTTGAAAAAGAGCTTCGTGAACGAATCTTAGGAATGGTAGCGCATGTAACCGTCACAGGTCTGGATGGACAGCTTGCTGATTGGGATCTCCATCAACTCGCCCTGCAAACAGAGGAGGGCGTTGCTGGGGCTGCGCCTTTTATCGAGCAACAGGTCATGTTGAGTGCTAATAATGAGGTGCGTGGTGTGCAAATGCAGGGCATTCTTCCTGATTATCAAAATCAAGTCAGTGATGTGGGTCTGCATGTGATTGATGGCGGTTTAGATAATTTAACCTCACGTGGCTATGGTATTGCAATAGGGGTTGATTTAGCCACTGCATTGGGCGTTCTTGTCGGTGACAAGGTGACCGTCATTACCCCGAAAGCAAAAATCACTCCTGTTGGTGTGATTCCTCGTATGAAGCGTTTTACGGTGATGGCGGTGTATAAAATGAATATCCGTGATTACGATACCAGTACCGCTTTTATTCATTTGGATGATGCGGTTCGCTTATTTAAAACCAAAAAAAATGTCACAGGTGTCCGCTTAAAACTTAATAATCTTTTCGATGCACAAGGACTTGCTTATGAGTTACAGCAACGTCTAGGGGATAAATTTGAAGTGGCTGATTGGGGGCGAGACAATAAAACCTTTTTTAAAGCCATTAAAATGGAAAAAATTATGATGTTTTTTGTTTTATTGCTGATTGTTTTAGTCGCTATCTTTAATCTCGTTTCATCATTAGTGATGGTGGTGAATGCTAAACAAGCGGATATTGCTATTTTGCGAACATTGGGGATGTCAGGCAAGCAAATTAAACGTGTTTTTATGATTCAAGGAAGTTTGATTGGTGTCATTGGCGCGCTAGTTGGGGCTATTTTAGGGGTATTGTTTGCGAGCAATTTAGATGTCATTATCCCTGCCTTTGAAACACTTATCGGGCGTAAAATATTCCCCGAAGATATCTTCTTTATCTCAACCATTCCTTCAGATTTACAGATGCCAGATGTTTGGCTAGTCACTACTGCAACGCTTGTATTAGCCATCTTAGCAACCATTTACCCTGCCAATCGAGCAGCCAGCGTACAACCTGCTGATTCATTGAGGTATGAATAAAATGTTCCAGCCTGTTGAAGCCTTTATCGGTTTGCGCTATACCAAAGCTCGTCGTCAAAGTCATTTTGTATCCTTTATTACCTTCGCCTCTATGTTTGGCATTGCGCTGGGTGTGATGGTATTGATCGTGGTGCTATCCGTCATGAATGGTTTTGAGTCCTCCATGCGTGACCGTATTCTCGGCATGTTATCGCATGTCACTATCTCTGAAACGGATGCAAAGATTGAAAACTGGCAACAGCGACGTGAAGCGATGTTAAAGCGAGAACATGTGGTTGCTGTTGCCCCCTTTATTGAGCGTCAAGTGATGTTAAATGCATCAGGTAATGTTCAGGGTATTTTACTAGAAGGTGTTTTGCCTGAATTTGAGGAAAAAATAAGTACCGTTCCTCAGCACATGCTAAAAGGCAACTTTGATGACCTAGTCGCAGGAAAAAATAATATTATTCTAGGGTCTAAATTAGCTAAAACACTGCATGTTGATGTCGGTGATTCGGTTATTTTACTTACCCCCAATGCTAGCAGTTTGCAATCGGGAGAGTTGCCTTTACTAAGAGAATTCAATGTCATTGGCATGTTTGAAGTTGACCTGCAACAGTATGATAAAAGCACCGCTTATGTGCATATGCAAGACGCTGTTGATTTATTTGAATTTGAACAACAAGTCACAGGTTTGCGGATTCAATTAGATGACCTGTATAAATCAACTGAAGTAAGTCAGAGTATCATTGCAACCTCAGGTGAAGATCTTTGGATTAGTGACTGGACAAAAAACAACACCACCGTCTTTAAGGCGATTCAGCTACAAAAAACCATGATGTTCTTTATTTTAGGCATGATTATCGCCGTAGCTGCTTTTAATCTTGTCTCAACACTGGTTATGGTCGTTACTGACAAAGAAGCCGATATTGCCATTTTTAGAACACTTGGTTTAACTCCCCTGTCCGTTATGAAAGTCTTTATGGTGCAAGGTACATTGATTGGTTTAATTGGCGTATCGCTGGGTGTTGCTTTAGGTGTATTGTTAGCATGGAACGTAGGTACTATTTTGCCATGGCTAGAAAGGTTACTGGACACCCGTTTTATCTCTGCTGATGTGTACGGCATTAGTAAAATAGAATCCAGTATTCAATGGTTTGATGTTTTAATGATTGGCATTAGCGCGTTAGTACTTTCAATGCTAGCCACTATTTACCCTGCTTGGAAAGCATCTAAGTTACAACCTGCTGAGGCATTACGCTATGAGTAGTGGTGGTGCGCTAATATTCAGGAGATTGTAGGTGAGTTGAGTTGGCAGGCTGAAAACTATCATCGATAAATTTATTGTTTAAAACGTCCTAAAACGGTATTGATCTTTTTTAGTGATAATGCGTAGAGAAAGCTAAATAATGACAGAAAAAACAATCATTACTTGTAAAAATATCAGCAAACGCTTTAAAGAAGGTAAGCTGGATGTTGAGGTTCTAAAAGGTGTTAACCTTACCGTTAAAGCAGGTGAAAAACTGGCAATTGTCGGGAGTTCAGGCAGTGGTAAGAGTACCTTATTGCATATACTAGGGGGGTTAGACTTACCTACTGAAGGCGAGGTAAATATTTTAGGGAATAATATAGCCAGCCTGAGCGATGCAGATAGAGGTATTTTACGTAATCGCTCGATTGGTTTTATCTATCAATTTCATCATCTACTACCAGAGTTTAGCGCATTAGAAAATGTCGCGATGCCTTTATTGATCCGTGGGGTTGATGTAAAAACTGCCCGTGAAAATGCAGAAATAATATTGGATAGAGTAGGACTTGCTGAACGCGTTAGTCATAAACCAGGGCAGTTATCGGGGGGTGAACGTCAGCGTGCTGCGATAGCACGTGCATTAGTGACGCGTCCTAAAGTTATTATGGCAGATGAACCCACGGGTAATTTGGATCAACGTACTGCCTTTAAAGTTTTTGAATTAATGCAAGAGCTAAATAGTGAATTAAAAACAGCGTTTGTTATTGTCACACACGATTTATTGTTAGCAAAAAAGATGGATAAAACGTATCAATTAGTTGATGGCGTTTTAGGTTGAGCTTATCCATTAGTCATTTTTAGCATTCTTGCTAAATCGACGCTTAAAGAGGTCAAATTATTGATGCAATCAGGTCTATGATATAATCTCCTATCCACAAAAAACAAAGGAATAAACATGGCGCAGGCGACAATGAACTCGGAGAAAGAGACTAAACCCAAAAAAAGTAAATGGTTTCGATACCTTGTTGATTTCTTAATTATTATGATGCTTATTATTGCCTTTAGATCTTGGCAACAGCGCAGTATGGTGTCGGGTGTTGCGCCTGATATTCAAGGGGTGTTAATGGATGGCACGATTACTGATCTGAAGAAATACCGTGGAAAACCTGTGTTATTACATTTCTGGGCAACATGGTGTCCTTTTTGTAAATTGGAAGAGGGCAGTATTACAGGGATTGCTAAAGACTGGCCTGTGTTAACGATTGCCTATCAATCAGGTGATAAAGCGGAGATTGAAAAGCATTTAAAAGAGCAGGGTCTTGAGAGCTGGGCTGTTATTTCTGACCCTGAGAGTCGTTTGGGCGAATTATACGGTGTCTCCAGTGTGCCGACTTCTTTTATTATTGATGCCAATGGCAATATTCGTTTTCGTGAAGCGGGTATCACCAGTGGATGGGGCTTACGGGCGCGTCTTTGGTATGCGGATATGATGCCAAATCCTGAGGTTGAAGCATCTCCTGATAACACCAAAAAAGCGACAATGCCTGCACAATAATTAATGTTTTCTAAAGACAGGGATTACCCCTATTATCGCCTGTCGATATTTTACCTTTTCTTTTTTACTGCTCTAGGGTCATTTGTGCCCTATTGGTCGTTATACCTCCAACACCTCAATTTTAATGCAGCTCAAATCGGCGAGATAATGGCGATTGCAATGGGGAGCAAAATCATTGCACCTTATCTATGGGGCTGGCTTGCAGATCACAGCAATAAACGTATTGAAATTGTTCGTTTAACCGCCTTTTTAGCAGCCTTTATTTTTATAGGCATTTTTTTCCAAGATGATTATTACTGGGTTGCTTTGGTTGTCGCCTGTTTTGGTTTCTTCTGGAATGCTTGTCTTCCTTTATTTGAAGCGTTAACACTCAATCATCTGGGTGATCATATTGCAGAATACAGCCAAATTCGTATATGGGGATCGCTTGGTTTTATTATTGCTGTCGTTAGCTTGCCATTAGCTTTTGAAGCCTATGGTTATGATATTATTCCTGTTATTTTATTAATCTTCTTGATACTAACCGCTGTAGCAACCTTTCTGATTGGCGATAAGCCTTATCCTATAAAATCCTCCTCGCAACAAAATATTTGGGAAATTACCCGCCAACCCGTTGTTATCGCATTTTTAGTCGTCAGCACATTGCAAGTAGCAAGCCACGGTGCTTATTACACCTTTTTTAGTCTTTATCTCATTGATAATGGCTACTCCTCACTCATGACAGGTTGGATGTGGGCGCTAGGAGTCATTGCAGAAATTATCCTTTTTCTAGTGATGCACCGTATTTTAAAACGCTACAATGCAGGGTTACTATTAGCGCTAGCATTGATAGGAACCACATTACGCTGGGTTTTATTAGCCTATTTTGTGGATATTGTTTCGATCCTTTTATTCGTGCAAATATTACATGCAATAAGTTTTGGGTTATTTCATGCAGCAGCCATTCATCTAGTGCACGACTTATTTCCAGGAAGATTGCAGGGCAGGGGGCAGGCATTGTATGCAGGCTTATGTTTCGGTGTCGGTGGGGTGACAGGGAATTTATTAAGTGGCTACGGATGGGATTCCATTGGCTCAGCGTACACCTTTTTATTATCAGGGCTAATTGCTTTGATCGGTAGTTTTATAGCGTGGTTTTTTATAGCCAAATCTAAGGATTATGTTTGAGGAATATCTAATCCCACTTCCTTACGCACACGGCGATATATTTTCTCCACTTAATCTCTAAACCAACAGATTCTAAGCTAACACGATCATCCGCATAATAAGACTCCGCTTGCCAATGACAGCGAAAAACACGCAAATACGGTGTACTCTGGGATACCACGACGTATGCCAGTAGACTATCAATGGGAAATATAATTACTCAGTTTTTCTGATAAATCAGTACGTTCAGTTGAAGGAGAGTAACTTCTCATAACTTACAGGTAGCCTTATAAAACAATAACTTAAAGCATTTTTAAAATTCAAAAATGATTTTTTTCTAGCTAAATTTCACTTTTTCGCTTTCTGAAAAGTAAAAATCAACAACTTACGCGTGTTAAAAATCAATCTGACTGTTTTTGCACCAGCGCAACCTATTGATTTTAAACGTGCCTGTGGATTATGAGACGTTACGAAGGAGAGAGAACCTCCACAATAAGCAAAGGGTTAGTGCGCGCATATTGATTCCCTGTATTTTCGCCACAGGCGGCTATTATATCGGGATAATATGAGAAATTTTTATCTTGATGATGACCAATGACTTTCATATCAGATTGCCATACACGACATTCATTCGCTAAAACATTATCAATCGCTGTACCGAAAGTATGGGCAATCGTATTGTGCTGCTCACTAGCGCTAGCCATTGCATAGATATAACCATCAATATACTCACTTCTAAAGTGAACATCACGTTCACCGTCAAGGTAATCTTCAAGACTTATAAAGGGCTGTTCTAGTGCGTATGGCATAATATTTTCTCTAAGACTTTAGTGAATCTCACCTTTAGGAATGAGAGTTTAATAACATCCCAAACTAACGTAGAATTTTTGTTTCTTAGCTGTATCTTTGCTATCGCTTATTCATCCTGATAATTGTGATTGCTGAAACTAGTCATTATGATTATACAATACAACAACAGAATTTTTACGAGTAAATTTCTTCCTGATTAGCAAGCAGAAAAGAAATGCATTATGCTTTCAGTTATGAATAAAAAATATAGAAAAAAGATTAGCTATGATCCTTAG
>JAGLDT010000186.1 GCA_023145485.1 Cocleimonas sp.
TAACGCTCTCTTTGGCGGATCGCTGGATACTCTCTAAGCTACAAACGGTTGAAAGGGAAGTAATTGAATATTTTGATCAATACCGTTTTGACCTTGCTGCTAAAACGCTGTATGAATTTACTTGGGGACAATATTGTGACTGGTATTTAGAGCTTTCAAAACCTGTTCTCTTCTCAGACGATAGCTCTGATGCTGAAAAACGTGGCACACGCCGTACATTGGTGAATGTCTTTGAAACCCTGCTGTGCTTATTGCATCCTATTATGCCGTTTATCACCGAAGAAATTTGGCAAACGATTAAACCATTAACAGGAAAATCCAGCGATACCATTATGCTAGAAGCCTATCCTGTGGCAAATGAAAGCTTAATCGACAGTAAAGCAGATGAGCAATTGGAATGGGTTAAAAACTTTATTATCGGTATTCGTAAAATTCGCTCCGAAATGGACATAAAACCGAGTAAAGCCTTGCCTATTTTACTGCAAAACTGGACAGCAGAGGATAAAACTACCTTTGATCAAAACGCTATTTTCATTAATGCATTAGCCAAAATAGAAAGCGCGCAATGGTTGGAAGCGGGCGGAGAAGCCCCCGAATCAGCGACTGCCTTAGTGGGTGAAATGAAAGTGCTTATTCCATTGGCAGGTATTATTGATAAAGATGCAGAAACAGCGCGTTTGACTAAAGAAATTGAGAAAATCCAAAAAGGCTTACAAGGGTTAGAAGGACGCTTGAATAATCCTAACTTTACCGACAGAGCGCCTGAAAAAGTAGTCAATCAAGTGCGTCAACAGGCGGGTGAACAGAAAGCTGCCTTGATGCAATTAGAAGAGCAGTTGATTAAGATTCAGGCTATGTAATAAAAAGGTAACTGTTTACTTAGGAGCGTGTACAGAATAACGTCCCAATCTAACGCGGGACATTATTCCGTGCACGTTCCTTAACTCCGCGCCTTGGAAACGGTTATTACTTTTTAGTGTTATAGTCTGAATTGCTGTTAGCCCATCATTTCACGCATTAAACGTCCTAATAATATCGTTGCTTTTTCTAAATTTTGCGCAGTTTCTTGACCGTAGTTAATGCGGATAAAATGATTGTACTGTTGATTAACCGAAAACAAGGCGCCAGGTGATATGGCAATTTTTTCTTCTAAAGCGCGTTCATAAAGATCCATTCCATCCACGCCTTTTGGTAAGCGGATCCATAAAATATACCCACCTTGAGGGTGGGTAATCCGTATATCCTCAGGGAAATGCTGTGCGGCTAATTGTAAAAAATAATCACGTTGGTGTTTATAGTGTTGGCGCATTTGCCGTAAATGACGATCAAATGTCCCCGTCTCTAAATAGCGCGCGGCTGCCAAGGTGGTAATACTGGCATTAGCACCACTATTACACAGTTTTAAATGTTGCACTTTTTCTAACCAACGCCCTGGTACTACCCAGCCCACCCGCAAACCTGGTGAGAGTGTTTTAGATAATGAAGAACAGAGTAGTACATTGCCGGTCTTATCGTAAGATTTAATCGCCTTAGGACGATGATTGTCATAGGTTAAATCTGAATTAATATCATCCTCTATTAAAGCAATATCAGCGTTTTCTAGCATTTCTGCCAATCGTTTTTTCCGCTGATCAGGAATACAGGATCCCAATGGATTACTATAATTGGGTGCTAAGACACAGGCTTTCACCGACCATTCACGGATCGCTAACTCTAAAGCTGAAAGGCTAATACCTGTTTCAGCATCGGTAGGAATTTCTAGTGCTTTTAAGCCTAAGGTTTCAATTGCTTGTAACATACCGTAATAATTAGGTGATTCAACGGCTACGGTATCACCTGCCTTTGTTACCGCATTTAGACTTAGTACCAGCGCCTCCTGACAACCAACAGTAATTACAACTTCATCAGGATGGACTTTGACTCCGCCACTTAATAAGCGCTGTGCAATCTTACGACGTAAATCACTATTGCCAGAAGGAGAGTCATAGTCAGAGATATTATCAACAGTGATCATTTGATTTGTTTTTGACTGTTCGCGGGCAATCTGTGCGGTAATACGATTCAGTTGGGCAATTGCTGGAACATCGATTTTAGGCAATGCCACGGCTAATTGAATAAGCTGATTATTCTGCGAGCTTTTAATGATTTTTACGGCAAGTTTCCCTAGATTTACCTCAACAGGCCGCTGTTCAGGTGAACTGGTTTCAGGGGCTTGTGGAAGCTCAAAGCGCTGACTCACAAAAAAGCCAGATTGTGGGCGAGACTCAATCAACATTCGGTCTTGTAATAACTCATAGCCACGAATAACAGTTGAAATACTCACGCCTAATTCATCCGCGCACTGCCTCACTGACAGTACTCGCTCATGTGTTTTTAATAATCCAGAATGAATCTGATCTGCAATATAGTCCGCAACTATCTCATAACGTTTAGGCATACAGTTATCTCAGTTAAAACAAGCACAGCTTTTTAAAATATTAAGCTGTACTGTATTACTTATAATTTATAAAATCTGTACTGTTATTTTGCAGAAAATGATATCAGTGTGCAAGTCATTTAATTCTACGTTTTAGTAATTTCTCATAACTTACAGGTAGCCTTATAAAACAATAACTTAAAGTATTTATAAGATTCAAAAATGATTTTTTTCTAGCTAAATTTCACTTTTTCGTTTTCTAAAAAGTGAAAATCAACAACTTACGCGTGTTAAAAATCAATCTGACTATTTTTACACCAGTGCAACCTATTGATTTTAAACGTGCCTGTGGAT
>JAGLDT010000187.1 GCA_023145485.1 Cocleimonas sp.
TTGAACAGCAGATGCAAAAGATGTATCATCATTTGCCAGAAAGAAGTCGACGATTATATGCGGGTGTAGAAGCTGCAAAGCTTCCTTATGGCGGTGTTAGCTATATCTCAAGACTTTTTAATTGCACACGAAATACAGTCGTACTAGGAATGAAAGAATTCTCTGAAGAGGAGATACTTCCTGTGCATCGAAGCAGAAAAAAAGGAGGTGGACGAACACCTCTATTAAAAACACAGACGGATATAGATGCATCCTTTCTACTCATTCTCAAGGAGCACACAGCAGGTGATCCAATGAATGAAAAAGTGAAATGGACTAATTTGACCTGTGTTGAAATTTCAGAGCTATTGATAAAAAAGGGATATGAAGCTAGCCCATACATTGTTAAAAAACTACTGAAAAAACATAATTATAAAAAACGAAAGGCGTTAAAAAAAAGGCGGGTGGAGAACATGTAGATCGCAATGCCCAATTTGAGAATATTGCCGAATTAAAAGAATTATACGAAGCAGAAGGCAACCCTATAGTCAGTGTCGACACCAAGAAAAAGGAACTGATAGGTAACTTATTTCGGGAAGGCAAGATTTATACTTGTGAAACGATTGAGGTCTTTGACCATGATTTCCCTTCCCTAGCTGAAGGTGTCGCGATTCCTCATGCCATCTATGACATGGGATACAATCAGGCACATGTCAGTATTGGAACGAGTCGTGATACGAGCGAATTTTCTTGCGATTCACTCCGTCACTGGTGGGAAAACTATGGAAAGGTCTATTATCCTAATGCCCGTTCTATTTTAATGTTGATGGATGGAGGAGGTAGCAACTCTTCCAGACATTATATTTTCAAACAGGATCTACAGGCTTTGGCCGATGAAATCGATGTTGAGATACGAATAGCTCACTTTCCACCCTATACTTCTAAATGGAATCCTATTGAACATCGGCTGTTTCCCCATATAACACGCTCGCTACAAGGTATTATTTTAACATCCCATTCGCTGATGAAGGAGCTGATAGAAAAAACAACCACGAAATCAGGATTAAAGGTCACTGCCAGTATTATCAATAAGGTTTATGAAACAGGTAGAAAAGTGGCAAAAGACTTTAAAAAAACAATGCGAGTGAAGCTTGATAAACACCTTGGGCAATGGAATTATGTCGCTTCTCCAATAGAGGCAAATATAGAAGTTGTTTAAGTTATTTTTTCAACGTCCCTTAGCTAAGAACTTAAATCTGGATTTAGAAATAAAAGAAACAACATCAATTAAAAAAGCATGGAGCA
>JAGLDT010000188.1 GCA_023145485.1 Cocleimonas sp.
GACCACGACCTGATGTCATTGTACGCAAATCTCCGATATAACCAAACATTTCACTCAAAGGCACGTCAGACTTAATATTAACGCCTGTTCCGCTAGAGTCTTGTGATTTGATCATGCCACGACGACGGTTTAAGTCACCAATAACATCACCTACGTGGTCATCTGGCGTAAACACATCAACCTTCATCACAGGTTCGATTAACTGAGGGCCTGCTTGAGGAATAGATTGTCTAAATGCACCACGAGATGCTAATTCAAAGGCAATCGCGGAGGAGTCAACGGCATGGAAAGCACCATCGACTAATGTCACCTTAACGTCGAGACAGGGGAATCCAGCTAGTACACCTGAATCCATCATACCACCAAAACCTTTTTCAACCGCTGGCCAGAATTCACGAGGCACATTACCACCTGTTACTTTTGACTCAAAGGTATAACCTTCACCTTGCTCACCTGGCTCAATAATATAATCTATGCGACCATACTGACCTGAACCACCCGATTGCTTCTTATGCGTATAAGTATCTTCAACACGTTGTGTAATCGTTTCACGGTAAGCAACCTGAGGTTTGCCAACTTCAACTTCAACACCGTGAGTACGACGCATAATGTCGATTTTGATATCAAGATGTAGTTCACCCATGCCACGAAGAATCGTCTCACCACTGTCTTCATCTGTCTCAACGATGAACGTTGGATCTTCTGCGATCATTTTACCAAGCGCAACACCCATTTTTTCTGATGCGGCTTTATTCACAGGCGATACGGCGATTGAGATAACAGGTTCTGGAAACACCATTGGCTCTAAGATAGCGGGGTTCTTAGGATCACATAAAGTATGACCTGTTTGAACATTCTTCATACCAAGAACAGCAACAATATCACCCGCTTGAGCTGAACTTAGCTCAATACGATCATCCGCTGACATTTCTACAATACGACCAATACGCTCTGTCTTTCCTGTAAAGGAGTTAAGAATGGTCATCCCTTTTTGTAAACGACCCGAATAAACACGAATAAAGGTTAACGCACCGTAGCGGTCATCCATAATTTTAAAGGCAAGTGCTCGTAATGGATATTCAGGGTCAACTAATGCAAATTTACCCGTCCCCTCCCCTTCTTCATCCACTTCTGGCTGAGGATCAACCTCAACAGGATTTGGCAAGTAATCAATAACCGCATCCAATATTAATTGAACACCTTTATTTTTGAACGCAGAACCACAGTAAGTTGGGAAGAAATCTAACGCAATCGTACCTTTACGAATACAACGTTTAAGCGTATCAATATCAATCTCTTCGCCTTCAAGATACCGCTCCATTACCTCTTCGTCTTGATCAACAACTGTTTCAACCAGTGCTTCACGGTACTCTTCAACCTTGTCCACCATGTCAGCAGGAACGTCTTCAAGTTTATAGTTCATTGGATCATCAGAACCATCCCAGACCCACGCTTTACGCGTTAGAAGATCAACAAGACCAACAAATTCGTCTTCCTCACCAATCGGCAATACCATTGGTACAGGAACTGCACCCAGTACATCTTTAATCTGACCAATCACTTTATAGAAATCAGCACCGACACGATCTAGCTTATTAACCAGAATAATACGTGCAACTTCTGAATCATTCGCATAACGCCAGTTAGTTTCTGACTGAGGCTCTACACCACCAGATCCACAGAAAACACCCACACCACCATCTAATACTTTAAGTGAACGGTATACTTCAACCGTAAAGTCAACGTGACCGGGGGTATCTATAATATTTAAACGATGACCTTTCCACTGACAACTTACTGCTGCTGATTGAATTGTAATACCGCGCTCTGCTTCTTGATCCATGAAATCAGTTGTCGCTTCACCATCATGTACTTCGCCTATTTTATGGATTTTACCAGTAAGGCTTAAAATACGTTCTGTCGTGGTTGTTTTACCAGCATCAACGTGCGCAAATATACCGATATTTCGGTAAAGGGTTA
>JAGLDT010000189.1 GCA_023145485.1 Cocleimonas sp.
GTTATCGTTGACGTGCTTTTCGTCGGTTTTTATGTACTAATTTTTCTACTGACTTATTGAACTCAGGATAATACTTTGCCCAACCAATTGAACCCAGCACGAAGAAGAACAGCGGTTGTATTTTTCCAAAATAATCAACAGTGAAGCCAATAAGGATCAGTGACATAAAAGCTAATACCCACGACTTGACCATCCAACGGACTGCTGGATGATGTTTATGTAAATCGTTGAGTATATGGAAAACAGCATATAAAGAGCAAAATAGTAAAATGAATCCTGCAAATACACCGTGTTGCATCGTCATGAGAAGCCAGAAGCTATCAATACTAGAATTCATCCATTCTGGACGCGTCCAATCATGTAAGCCAATTCCAAACACGGGATTGTTGGCGATATCATCCATTGAATATTCCCATTGCAACATTCGGTAATAGCCAGTAACAGGATTAAAGGTGAGGTAGGAAATTAGAATGGCAAAAAAACCACGGTTCGACATTGCTTCGATCAGTAAAAAACCTGAAATGCTAAAAAATGCAACTGCCATCCAGAGGCGTTTAGCCCCCATCCAATAGTGTGCTAATACTGCAGTCAGTCCTTGAAAGACAACTGAGAGTAAGGGAGCTGAAGACAGGGTAGAGATCATCCCAATTAATAATGCAAAGGTTTTCAGGAGGTTACTTAGTTTGAAACGATACAAGAGCAGTAAAATAATAAAGGGAAAGAAGATAGCGCCAATTGTTCCATACAGTATTGGATGGGCAAATAGGTTGGTGGTACGCATAATATCAAAACGGATATAGTAATGGGTGTAGAGTTTCCAGTTAAGTGAGTCATGCCCTGTTATATTTTTTGCCCATTCATGCAAAATACGATGATGAGCTAATGCCTCATAAACAGAAACCACCACTAATAATGCGAGTATGGTGGTAAATAGCATATTAATTCGATAGTAGCTTTTAGGGGTGGTAATGACACCACGGGCTAGGTAGAAAGCCCCCATCACTTCTATGGCTAAAATACCTGATGACTCTATTCCTTTTTGGATGCCGTGATTATAGATTAGACTGGCGGAGGCTAAAACAATAAAAATAAACAGTAAAATATCAATTAAATCCGCTTTTTCTAGTAAATCTTTAATATTCAGTAGGGAATATAGCAGTGCAATCCCTAGTATCACACGATAGGCTTCAATTCGCAGAGAGCCAACTAGATAATGAAATTCAACAGGGATAAAAATTGAAATAACAAACAGAATTCCTAGTATTTTAAAAATCATGCAACCTCTGTTTGCTCTGTTGGTGATAGGAGCTTTTGATATAAAAATAAGATAACAATGGTTATGCTTAGAAAGACATTTGTAATCAGTGTTGCTATAGCCGCTCCTTCAATGCCGTATCGGGGAACTAACAGTATATTGCAAATCAAATCGACAGCTAAAGCTAACACGAGTACAGCATTTAAATAACGTACTTTGTCGCGGATTATAAACATAAAAGAGAAGGTTAGGCTGGTGGCGCGCAAAAATTGAGCAAATAATAAGATAATAAGGGTTATTTGAGCATTAACATACTGATCACCAAAGACAAGCAAGAGCCAATAGGCTGATACTAGCATTAATAGGGTCACTACCAATAATGTTGCAATGACTAGAGCTGTGGACTGCCAGAAGAAGGAGGGGAGTTTTTCTCTGCTGTGATGAAAGGTTGAGAGTAGCCGAGGGTAAATGGTTGCATCCAGTGCGCCAAGAAAAAATAAGCTAATAAAGGAGATTTTAGCAGCGACATTATAAAGAGCGACTTGTTCTGTTTGCAGGAAGTATCCGACCATTAGTGTATCAACCCAAAGCATAAGAAAGGCCGAGTAAGAAATAGGCGCTAAGGGTATTGAGTCTTTAAAGATTGTCAGCGGACTAGGAGGGTGAGTTGCTTGATATTTTTTTAGGGATAAGTAAGGTAGAACAACGAAAATAGATAGTGTTCCTGCAATGAGAATAGAGAGGATGTAAAGATTGAGTACAATATGACTATCAACTCTTTTTATTAATGTTTCAAGAGTCCATGAGTCTAAATAAACAAAAATCAGATAGATTAAATAGAGAGCAATTAAAGACAAATAACTGATTGCAGGCAGTGCATTTTGTACTAAGACTGAAGAGGAGCTACGCTTTAATCCTTTAAGATAAAAGCTATTGGTCGTAATGAGATTGAAAAATAGCAGGCTAATACCTGCTAACCTTAAATCATTAAGAGCAATTTCATTATGAAAAAAGGCATCACGTATCCACGGGCTAGCAACAAACCAAATCAGGATAAAAATAAAAGAAGTGATGGCTAATAACTTATAGCTATTGATTAAAATATCAGTGCGCTGGTCAGCATCATTGTCATGAATGCTTGCAACTGATTTGACAATTAACTGGTCCACACCAATACGACTGATGAGCGAGACACCTGTTACAAACAACATTAGCATGAAAATCACGCCTGCTTCGGACATATTGAGCATACGTGTGATCACAATGGAGGCGGTGAAGTTAAGAGCGACGCCTGTGAAACGGGCTATAATGGAAAAAAAGCTACTAATGAGAAGGGGGTTATTAAGTGCTTTTTGAAATAGATTCATACTAATCTATCTTTCCCGTCCTAATATAATCATCTAAAAAACCCACCAGCTGATCTAACTTTTTATTTTCTTTTGGTGAAGAAACTTGCAATGCGTTGGTGTCACCTAATAACGTATAGAGTTCGGCTTGTGTTGGCGCTGCATAGACACCTGACAATTCAGCCATCCACTTAACCCCATCCGCTTGATGATCATTGCGGTGTTCGCCCAAGGAAAATTGCCGATTCATAACAATAATCGGGGTATTGTGATTGCGAGCGCTAATAATATTGCCCATACCTGCATGGGAGACAAAAACAGCTGCTTCCTTGATGTTCTTATTGTATTTTTCTGCATCTAAAAAGCGTTGCCACTGCATATTCTGCGGAACGTATTCACCATTGGCTATTTGAGCGATTACTTCCTGATCATAGTCTGCTGCCCATTGATCCATATTCTCAATTAAACGATCAAATGGAAATTGCGTACCCACTGCAACAAAAATCATAAAACTGATCCTCGATAGACAATGGTTTTATTGTCACTTAACGCTTCCCATTGTGTTACTACAAGATTAGCGTGCTTTTTTACCATTCTTCCAGATCGTGATAACACGTTTACATTAGCGATACTGTCCACCCAAATGGTTTTAATCGGTAGAAATTTACAAAGTAACACTGCCATCACACCAGGCGCTGTACCTGTGGATATAATGGTGTTAGGACGTTCACGTATTAGAATATACAAAAGCTGAAAGATGACGGGAATAAGATTTAATTTGCTATCGGCACTGACATCGGTAATAGCATAAATTTTTCTACGCCCTTTTTTTGCGGAGGATTTATATTGTGCGCCAGGGGTTGCGTAAACCACATCAAATTGCTTTTCAAGTTTATTGCAAATCTTATTAAGCTGTATCCAATGCCCACCAGGGGAGGAGATAGCCAGTATTTTTGTTTTTTTTGTCATCCGTGTATTCTGTCTTTGTCTGGGATTAAAGTTTTTTCCTAAGATAAAAGGCTGCTTGATCACCTTGGCTTTGCTTATTTAACTCAATACTGCGCTTCTCAAAGGCTTCAATTTCTTGTTTTGAAAAAGCCGACTTTTCAGGACTAACGGCATAGGATGTTTCATCATTTAAGCTAACACCTTTAATATACTGTTCACTCCCCCAGAACTGAAAGGCAAAGGAGTCATAAACTACGGCTTCCATCTGTAAGCCAACCTTTTCTGCGAGTAATGTCATACTCTGAATGGAATGCAAAAATAAATGACGGGGAGCATCTAACTGCACCCAATTAATTCCATAATGCTTCCATGCCCATGAGGATGCAGTCGGTACGCGAATCAAACAAATGCCCCCAGTTTTTAGCAAACTAGCGGCCTTTTCTAGTGTTTTCTGTTGATCAAAAACATGCTCAAAAGAGTGGTGGAACATAATTAAATCCCAATCACTCTGTTGCATTTCATGAATGGATTTTTTTTCGATATTTAAACCATTATCATACTGAATATCGTTAGCGTTAAAGGGATCAATACCAAGTAAGTTGCTAAATCCAGCCTGTTGCAATGAGTGGAGTAAATGCCCAGCACCACAGCCCACATCTAAAATACGTGACTCGGTTGTTATGCCTGTTTTTTGTAGGGTATGAATTTTACTATGGGGTAAAAACTGATGAATGATTTTACCAGCAAAACAGGTTCCTGTTGCTGCATAGAGGTCGCGTTTTTCGACTAAAAATTTCTTGACCCCTGTAGGGGACTGAATTTTATCATAAGAATAATAGACATCATCAGGGTAATAACTTGGCAAATTTTCAGGTACATCAGTAATTTGCAAACAACCACAGGTACTGCATTCAGTATAGTTATGTTGATCACCAAGACCCAGCATCATTTCCGTTGCTTGGTGTGAGTTATTATTTTCACTATTGTTGCAAATTCTACATTGCATTATGGGTTCTCGTTATGGTTGTTATGTTATTTAAAGGTGAATAATGTGGTTTTTTCAGATAAATAATTTTATAAATCATTTAGGGTTGGTGGAGTTTATGTAACCGATAAAAAACGAGTATTTAAGGTTGGTTTCGCAAGTTACACCGATCCTGCGATTATTTTTGAGCTAAATTTATCAAATATCGTCCATAGCCACTTTTCTTTAAGGGTTCTGCTAATGCGAGTAATTGCTCAGTGCTAATATAGTTCATCTGCCATGCGACTTCTTCAGGACTGGCAATTTTCAAACCCTGACGGTCTTCGATAATACGAATATAGTTCGCAGCATCCAGTAATGCAGCGTGTGTACCAGTATCCAGCCAAGCCGTACCACGTTTTAACATTTCCACCTCAAGATTACCCTGTTGCAGATAAATCTTATTAACATCAGTAATTTCTAATTCGCCACGGGGGGATGGCTTTATTTCTTTGGCAATATTGAGGACATCATTATCATAAAAGTATAAACCTGTTACTGCATAGTTAGATTTAGGTTGCAGGGGTTTTTCTTCAAGGCTAAGTGCTTTTCCTTTTGCGTCGAATTCAACTACACCATAACGCTCAGGGTCATTAACATAATAACCAAACACGGTTGCACCTGATTGCTGTTTAGCAACGCATTGTAAACGTTCAGATAAGCCTTCGCCATAGTAAATATTATCACCAAGGATTAAAGTAACAGGATCATGTCCAACAAACTCACGTCCAAGAATAAACGCTTGTGCCAAGCCCTCTGGCTCTGGTTGAATAGTATATTGAATATTCAACCCCCACTGAGAGCCATCACCTAAGAGATTTTTAAATTGTGGGCTATCATGAGGAGTCGTGATAATAAGAATATCCTTAATACCCGATAGCATGAGGACTGTTAAAGGATAATAAATCATTGGTTTATCATAAATAGGCATTAACTGCTTACTAACAACTTGTGTTAATGGGTGTAGTCGCGTGCCACTTCCTCCTGCGAGGATAATTCCTTTTCTCATGATTAATTTACCTCTAAAGTATCAATGTGATGCGTAGGATACAGGATAACGGTGTTAAGTATCCAATAAGGGATGGATGAAATGATAAAATTATGATGATTGGAGGTCTTATATTTGTGGATCAATTAATCTGATTTCCACAAAAGTATCATAATAAGCGGCACCATCGCCTATATCTGTTTTACTTTGATTGTCAATTAATGCATTGGCACTTTGTCCTGTAGGACTGGATTCACACCATGCGCCTTTATCAGTACTAAGCACGCCTTTTGCAACATCCGTAGTCACTTTAGCTACTAAAATGACTTCACCTTTATGATTCACTAGCATTACCGTTTGTCCTGTTTCAATATTAAGATATTTTGCATCATCAGGATTTATTTCCACTTCCTGTAATGCCATAGAGCCAGCTTCGCTACCAAATAGAGCATTGGTTCGTTGAGGTGAGGCTGCTGTTATTAATTGATAAGGATAAAGGCAGTCTATATTTTCATAGCGTGGCAATCCATAGCCATATTGTTGCTGTAATGAATCGCTATAAAAAGTGATTTTATTATCTTCTGGCATATCAGAAAGCCAAATATGATCGGTATCTAAGGTGGGGATAATATGATCTTCAGCTAGGTCTTTGATGTTTTTTTGCTTCTGCTGACTCAAATCAAAGGCTTGCTCTAGTAGCTCCTCATCACTGTCTTTAAAAGCCTTGTCTTTAAATTTGAAGCGTTGTGCTAAACGTCTAAATATTTCTGTATTGGGTAATGCTTCTCCAACAGGATTAATAACCGCATTAGCACGTTGTATATTACTGTGCCCATAAGCTGCATAGACATCACTGTGTTCAAAATGGCTACAAGCTGGGAGAATAATATCTGCATATTTCATACTATCGGTCATCAGCAAATCACAACCGACAATAAAAACATCTTCCAAGCTAAGTGCTTGGCGCATTTTATTTTGATCAGGATGGGTAATAACAGGATTATGATTATAAATAAACACGGATTTAATCGGTATCGGTACATCTCTATCCAGAATATGATCAGCGACATCAATAATATTAAAGGTTCTTGTTGGTTTACTTAAAAGGTCAGGACGTTGTAATCGATCAGGTGTTTTAGAAAAAGAAGCACCATAGTTACCCATGATGCCTTGTCCTAATTTCCCCCTATGACCACTGAGTACCTGTAGAGCCATTGCTGCACGAACCGCAGAACCACCATTTCTAGTCCGCTCTAAGCCAATACCAACTTGCATTGAGACGCTTTTAGCATTAGCGAATAGTGTTAAAAATTGCTTAACTTGTTGCTGATCAATACCACAAATAGTTTTAATTTGATCTGTTTTATAGCTAGAGGCATGTTGTAAATACTGTTCTAATCCCGTACTAAACGGTGCAATTTTTTCTTTATCAATCATTCCTAAGCGATCAAACTCAGTCGCCATTGCCAACGCAAAATAAGCATCACTACCTGGTGTGACTTGCAAAAAAAGATCCGCTATTTTAGCTATTTTAATTCGCTTCGGATCAATAACAATAAGCTTCGCACCCTGATGGCGCGCCTTATTGATAATTTTCATTAGATGTAAATAAGAGGTCGTAATATTACATCCCCAAATAATAATTAAGTCAGAATGAACCGCTTGTTGTTGAGGCATACCAACAGTATCACCAAAGAGAGACTGACGTGCTAATGACGCTGTTCCTGCGCACAGAGGACTACGATTTAGTTGCGTTGCACCGAGTTTATAAAAAAAACGCCGATCCATTGAACCACCCGCTAGTTGCCCGTGTGGTCCTGAGTAATTTAAGGGTAAAATAGACTCGGAACCGTATTCATTAATGCAGTGTTGCATTTTCTGATGACAAATATCTAAAGCCATTCGCCAGCTTATTGCCTCATACTGACCACTGCCTCGTTTACCTGTTCGTTTCAACGGTGTTTTTAGTCGCGCTGAACCATGAATAATATTGGGATAATATTTAGCAACCTTGCCACAAATGACACCCCCTGTTAGTGGATTAGCTCTAGAGCCTTTTACTTTCATTAATTTTCCGCTTTCAATAACCGCGGTAAGACTACAAGTATCAGGACAATCGAGAGGGCATACGGTTGGTTTATGAGTTGTTTCATTGGTTATCATGAGATAATGTCACCGTTAGGTTAAAATAATAATTTTTGCCTGTAGATTATAGGTTTATTTTTTTCCGATCTTTTTAGCTGATTTTTTAGCCTCTTTTTTTGCAATAATAATTGCGGTCTGTTTTAGCTCTTGTTCCATTATTTTTGGGGTTTCTAGTGTGATTTTTCCAAGTATTCCAGCGCGCAGTTCGGTTAGCAAAATTTTAGAGGCTTTTACTAAATCGACTACACCCCCAGAGCGTAAACAGCCCCGCTTCCTTCCTAATGCTTCAAGAAGTTCTAACTCTGTACGGGGAGTGTTTTCTAATTGATAGCGTTCCATGATCATTTGAGGATATGTTTGGATTAAATAGTCAGCGGTAAAAAAACCTATGTCATCGATATCTATAGCGGTGTCTTTAATAGCCCCTGTTGCTGCTAGTCGATACCCGCTGTTTCTATTTTCTATATTTCCCCACAGCATACCGGGAGTGTCAAATAAAAGAATATTATGTGACTTTAAGGCAATGCGTTGTTGACCTTTAGTGACCGCGGGTTCATTACCTGTTTTAGCAATGGCCCTGCCAGCCAATATATTAATAATAGTTGATTTTCCAACATTAGGAATACCCATAATGACGGCATTAAGCGGTCTATCAGATTCTTTTTTATCGACGACCATTTTATGACATAAGGCGGTCAGTTGTTTAATTCTATCAGGGTGCGACATATTGACCGCTAAAGTTTTGATGCCTTTTTGTTGGTCTAAATAATCTTGCCATTGCTGGGTTGTTTTTTCATCCGCTAAATCATCTTTATTAAGAATTTTAATACAGGGTTTATCGCCTCGAATTGAGGCTAACATAGGGTTTTGACTACTAAAAGGTATGCGAGCATCTAACACCTCAATGATTAAATCGATTGAAGGTAGAATTTGTTTTAGCTCTTTGCTGGCCTTGTGCATATGACCAGGGTACCACTGTATTTGCATTGCAATTAAACTCAGTTGGGAATGAAAATTGGCTGCGACCTTTATTAGGATGCTTACTTTTCTTGAGTAGCCTTATGACGACTGTCCCGTGTTTAAGTTTGTAGCCAAAATATTTAAGAAATTAACGTTCTATTCATCTGCAATTTAAATTTATCTGCTAAAATAATTTACATTCATTTCAAGCTTCATTAGAAAGTTGTTTGGAGAATCCTCACAGCTTACCTTAACAAAAACAACTAATAATAAAATGACAGCATTAATAGCAAATAATCAAATAGCAAGTAGCATCATACCACCAATCAAGGTCGCTTTAGTTGGTGTAACCATGATTCAACAATCCTTATTGGAATTTTATTTTGCGACACAAGAAGGGTCTCAAAGATATTGTGTTGTGCTGGGGAAAGAGGCCGATGCCTATTTAACTAATTTTGATGAGTTAGGCTCTATTGAGGCATGGGAGCATTTATATGCACAGGAGAATAAACCAACCCTTGTTCTTTCTAATCGTCATGAAATCATTAATAATTATATTTATATTTCTAAGCCACTCACACCAAAGGCATTGGCTGATGCCTCGCTTTCTATTCATCATTTATTAGAAAATACGGTTGGAAGTCAGAAAAAAACCTCCCTATCATCCTCTGATGAGCTTCTCCAATTCAGAATTGATCCATCAACAAAATCCCCATATGTGGAAGATATTACAATACCCAATAAAATAAGTATTGATGCTATTTTAGAAGAAGAGCAGACGGAAAAAAAGGTGGAAGAACTGGGTGATGAATTTGAATTTATTGATGAGATAGATGCTGATATTGCTTTTAATAACGCACCATTTTTTGAAGAAAAGAAAGAGCTAGAACAAGAGCTAGACGCTTTTGCCTCCATTGAAGAAATTACGATAGAGGAGAAGCCTGATCAGGTAAAGCCAGATGATGTTGATGAAAAGTTGGAACTTGATGAGCTAATATCATTTAAGCCATCCTCTAAAAAGCAGGAGGAGGATGCATTCCCTCCGCATGAAAATAAAGATCTTAGTGATGAAGAGGATATTTTTGCAGGACTGGATATATTGGATGAGATAACGTTTGAAGATAATACGTCAAAAGAAGAGGATCTATTATCATTTGATAGCAAATTTTCTGATAACAGCGCCTCTCAGCCATCAAAAACTAAAGAGAAATCAGCTGAGCCTAGTGATAACCTTTCTTCTCCTGATGAGTTGCAACTCTTTCTTGATGAGTTAAATGAAAAGACATCTCAACAAAAAAAGGAGAAAAAAGCCGCTAACTCTTCTGAGAAAGAAAGCAAACAGAAGTTACGCTGGAGTCAACTCTGTGGTGGATTAAAAAATTCATCTTATGAAAAGAAGTCAGGTATAAATACGCACTTTAAGCTCGAAGAAACATTATTACCTTATCTTGTTGATACTATTTCTTTTACTGAAAGAGCAGGGTGTTGGATGGAGCTGGCTTATAAGCCGCTTTCTATTCTTATTAATCCAGAAAGTCAGCTTATTTACAGTAATTTTTCACTAAAAGATCCGCTGTTTGTACAAATTTGCAATGGAAAAGCACTCGAAGAATTAATTGAATATTTGGAAGTTGATGCAGAAAAGATAAATCAGGTCAAGGCGAAGCAATCAGCTAAGAAGCTATTTTCTTATGATATTCCATATTTTTTATGGACGCTCAGTTTGCTTGTTTCTCATGGACGTTTACCTGAAAAAGTTAACCCTGATGAAGGGATGAGTGTTACTAATTGGCTTAGTCTTAATAAGGTAGAAAAATTTCCCTATATTTTGCAAATAGCAGCTGTTTTTAACCAACATCATGCGAGTTTAAATGAGGCGGCAGTTTGGATGAAACTACCTAAACGTTATGTTTATGCCTTTTATAATGGTGTAGCAGCGCTTGATCTGATTGATAAAAATCCTAAAAAATCTTTAATAAGAAAAAGTTAATGATAAATAATAAGCATGAGCAAGAATATGTGCTCTAATAAGATGATATAGAAGTTGTTTTTTATATAAGTAGATATCAGCTTATTAGCATCAATGTTTCCCTTTATTCTTAGTTTTTGCTACTGTTTGAGCTTCTTGATTGATGAGGGAAAGTTCAGCCGTCATTGATCTCATTTTCAAGCAAGGATTTCAATATGGCAAAAGTGTTAGCAGTCGCTAATCAAAAAGGGGGGGTTGGTAAAACAACGACAACCGTAAATCTTGCAGCATCGCTTGTTTCTGTAAAAAGAAAGGTTCTTGTTATTGATATGGATGCACAAGGAAATGCAACCACAGGTTTTGGGCTGGACAAACATAATTCTCCTATATCATTGAGTGAAGTCCTATTAGAAACTGCTAATATCAATGATGCCATTCAATCCGCTGTTGATATTAATATTGATGTATTATCGGGCGGAGCTGATTTAACGGTTGCAGAGCTTAGTTTAATGAATGAGGAGCGCCGTGAATTTCGATTACGCGCTGCTCTAGCAACAGTACGTGATCGATATGATTATGTTTTGATTGATTGCCCGCCCTCATTGAATATTTTAACCGTTAATGCCCTCGTTGCTGCAGATGGTGTTTTAGTTCCAATGCAGTGTGAATACTATGCTTTAGAAGGTTTGTCTGCCTTGATCAGCTCAATCAATACGATTACTGATAGTGTCAATCAAAACCTTGAAATAATAGGCATATTACGTACTATGTACGATCCTCGTAATAATTTATCACGTGATGTCTCGCAACAATTAACCCAGCATTTTCCTGATATTGTTTTTGCTACTTCTATCCCACGAAATGTCCGTTTAGCGGAAGCTCCGAGCCATGGGCAACCAGTATTGAAGTATGATAAACGTTCCAGTGGCGCATTAGCCTATCTTGCATTGGCTGCGGAAATGATTCGTAAAGAAGATAGTCAGAAAACAGTTGTTGCCTAAATTTTAAATGCTTTGGGTTGCTCTGAACCCCTCGAGCCTACTGTAGTGGAACAGCTCGTTATAAAAAGGAATAATAAATAATGGCAAAAAAACCGGGATTAGGTCGTGGTCTGGACATGTTGCTTAGTTCAGCAACAGCAAAGAAAAATAAATTGGTGAATGAAACAGAATTAAAACAGTTACCTGTTGATAAAATTCAAAAAGGGCCTTATCAGCCCCGTCTCACTATTGACCCCGATGCCTTGCAGGAGCTGGCTGAGTCAATTAAGGCTCAAGGTCTCGTTCAACCTGTTATTGTGCGTCGTCTTGACTCTGGAGTTTATGAGTTAATTGCGGGCGAACGTCGTTGGCGTGCAGCGCAAATTGCAGGGTTGCATGATATTTCTGCTATTGTCCGCGTGATTCCTGACCAAACAGCGGCTGCTATGTCGTTGATTGAGAACATTCAACGCGAAGATTTGAATGCATTAGAAGAAGCCATTGCCATGAGTCGTCTTATTAGTGAGTTCGGTTTAACCCATCAACAAACAGCGAATGCGGTTGGGCGTTCACGTACTGCTGTTACTAATCTATTGCGATTATTAGAACTAGAGGATGAGACCAAAGCACTACTTGAGACTCGACAGATTGATATGGGGCACGCGCGTGCTTTATTAGCTTTAGAGGGGAAAACTCAGTCTGACATCGCATATAAGGTCGCACAACGTGGGATGTCAGTACGTGATACTGAACGATTAGTTAAAAATACTTTGAATAGCTCGTCGCGTTCTAGCACTAAAGAAAAGCTAAAGCCAGTGGAGGTAAGTAAGCTTGAGTTGTCACTTTCAGAGAAGCTTGGTGCTGAGATTGATATCAAATACAATGCTCGCGGTAAAGGTCAATTGATTATTGCTTATAATAGTTTGGATGAGTTAGACGGTATTTTGGAGCATATTAAGTAAAATGGGTGTTAATCTATTTTTAAGTGATGACGACCTTGTCGTCATTAACGCCTTGGATGATGGTTCTCTTTATGCAGCACCTAATCTTGTAGAAGAGTTATTTAGCTATCCTTATTTAAGTGATTCTTATTTATTAGTAAGCCGTGATGAGCAGGGTAAACCAACGGGATATATTCCACTAGGCTTATATTCAGATTATGATAGTAGCCTTATGCTATCTTATATTCCTGCTATTCCATCCTCTCCGCCTATTTCCCCGACCTATACGCCTGGTGCTGAAAATGTCATTGCTAATCTCTGGCGACTACTTGATAAGTCGGTTACCTATTTTGATGTTGACGTGGTTGCCGATCATGATTTCTCCGATTTAGAAGAAACGGCAAGTGCCTACTGTTTATCATTGGAGCAATACTTAGCTTATTTATCCTCCTCTCGACGCAAGGACTTCAAGCGCAAATTAAAAGTCGCTAAAAAATATCAAATCGAACAAGGCAACCTCAGTGATGTAGTAAAAGCATGGCCTTGGATGAAATCAGTCTGGGAAAAACGCGGTGCTTACGATGATGAACATGTTAGTAGGGTGATGAGGTGGTTGCGTGAAATAGAAGCCTCTGGCAGAGCCACTATGAAAGTTGATAAATACCTATTGGATAATAAATGTGTTGGGGTAAATTGTTGTGTGATTCATGATTATCACGGTATTACCCATATTGATGATTATTTAACATGGTATGACGCTTCAACAGCGCCAGGCTTAGGGATTGTTAGTGCTCTTTATAATCTAACTAATCCTGTCTATTGTGGCGACCGTTATAACCTTGGGTTACCAGGTTTCTATGGAAATACCTTTGGCGGGCATGAGTATAAATGGGATATTTTCCCTAAATCTATCCGTTTAAATCAATCCATTATTAATCTTAAGATTACAATAGATCCTGTTTAATAACGGTTTCATCTGGAGTTGCCTGGTCTGCTTCTTTTAATATTTCTCTTTCTTCTAGGGTGTACCTAATATAGTGAAATAAGAGAGATTGTTTGATTTTTTTCTTGCTTAGATATTTTTCAATCTCTGTATCAAACAATGTATCTTGATCAAGGGTATTAAATGAAATAACACTGCGTGTAATGCGTTTAGGATCAAATGATCCCCCTTTTTTAGCATAAGAAAACCCACCTTTTGCTCTTTTATCATCAATTTTTAACTTGGAGTTGGCAAACTGATTATGAATATTGTCATCTTTAATTTCCTGAATAAGAAACCCATAGGACTCGGTTACCTTTTCTAGGTAAGCGGGTTCTAATAAGGCAATTTCCAACCAAGGTTCTAGATTATAAAGGTGATAATGCAATGCATCTCGTTCTTTGTAGTCAATGCTGACCCCCTTTTCTAGTAAGTTATTGCTAATATGTTGTCGTAAGGTTTCTTTATCTGTATTTAAGGATTTTTCATCTTCGAGCAAACGATCTAGCATTAGCAATATTTTCAACTGATGGGTGCGAAAATTATTTTTACCACTGCTTGGTCCAAATTTCCAGTTGTGCTTATTACTTTGAATATTAATTAGCCATATTTTTATTTTTCGATGTTCGGTTTGATTAAATTCACAAAAGAGTAGGTCATAAGCCCATAGAAAACCCTCCAAACGAGTTTCATTAATAGGATGACCGTTTGGTTGGTGTGTTTCAGCCCATGCGAGTAGGTATTTTTTTGCTTGTTTTAAATAAGCATCATCACCTATTAAATAATAGGCTAAGGCTAATAAAGCTGTATTTTGCGCATCACGTAATGCGATTCTGGTTTTTTTCAGCGACTTATTTTTAGCATTGGTAATCCCTGCGCTTTGAAGGTTTTCGATAGGGGAGGGGGCTTGCTTTAGAAGGCGTTTGGTTTTCTTTAAGAGTCTTTTCTGCCAGTTAATATCAATTAAAGAAGGTTTTTTTTTACATCTGTTGTGACTGGTTTTTCTTTATTGCCTAAGCTGATTTTTTCAATAAATCCTTCAGGAAATAGATGTGTCCCACTTTTACACTCCATAGGGTCAGGGGTATAGGCAAAGCAATAGGCTAAGGTATTATTGCTTGGTAAGTCGACTTCTTCGGCATGTGCTTTGCCAATAATAAAGTCAAATAAGCTGGCAATAGATTGTTTAACTTTGTTTGTGAAATGATTATGTTTTTCTATACTTAGCTTTACAGGGAGGGCAAATGGCAATGTTTCTGCTGTTTTGTCAGTAAATTTCAAGGTGACTTTAGCCGTTTTATTCTCAGAAACAGGTTGATTAAATAAACTTATACTACTCACAGAGAGTATATTATCGGTAAAATCGACTTGCTCTACAACCATAGGATAATCCCGAGTAAGGGAGGGAGAATAGGCGATAGCCTTGCTTCCTACTTTTAATTTTGTTGCTTCTTTATGGCTAAGATGGGCTTGTATAAACTGTTGGCTACCAGATTTTTGGATAACAGCAATTAGCTCGCCTTTTTTCATATACTGATTTTCTAGTTCTACAATTTTAATTACTTTTCCTGAAATAGGGCTGTAAATAGTTTCTATACCTGATAATGATTCAGGGGTGCTTTCGATTACTTTTACTTTTTGCTGTGCTAGTTCTAATTTTGCCTGCAAGATAGTGAGTGATTTTTGATTAGCATTACTTCCTTTTGAATTATTTTTATGAGCTCGGGGGATCGTTGCAAGATAGGTCTTGGATGATTTTACTTTAGCCCGTGCAGCGGTCACTTTTTTACGGCCGATTTGGCATTCAGCGCTACGTTTTTGAGGATTACGTCGATCAATTTCGCTGGCATAACGACGATTACATTTAATATTTCTATTGAGAATTTCTGCTTGTAAAGAAGCATTGGCAGCATTTAGTTTAGTTTGGCTCAAGCGTGTTTGCTGGTTTGCTTTGTTAGCACTGTCATCTAATAATGCTTGAAATAAGGCAACTTGCTGTTTAGCAACATCTATTCGGTATTGCTTGGGGAGACGATCACTGCTTGAAATATCCAGCGTTAGTAGTGGATCGCCAATATTGACGTGATCATTATTGGCGACCAATATTTTTTTAACAGTCCCTTGGGTGTAGGATTGAATGGGTGTTACTGCTGAATTAATAAAGGCTGTTTCAATATTGAGATGAAAGAAACTATTGTATAACGTTGCCAAAGTAAATAGTAATAAAACGGAGCCAACGAATAAGTAAATACTAGTATATAAATTGCGCTTTACCTTTTGTGACTGTGCTTTTTTAGTAGGAACTGCTGCTAGCTTAGTACTAGCAGGTGTAACAGGCATATCAACACGACGTAAAACATTGTCAATATTTACCATATCGCCACTATTTAACGCCTCAGAAAAATATTTTAGAAGCTCTTGATGTTCTTCAGGAATATTTTTAAAGGTAGCAACCAGCTCTTTTTTCTCTACGTCGTAATGCAGTGGAACGGCTGTGGCATCAAATTGGATGTTAAAATCACGAAATTTAATAATGGGTTTAATGGCAATTTTTTGATTAAACTTGACCTCACCAGAGAAATCAACCACTTTAAAATACTTGATAGTCCACTGCGATACAAAGTAGGTCGCTCCATTAATTTCCATTTGCAAAGGAAATAGGTCGCGCTTATGAAGCCGTCTGCGTGGGGCATCCCAATAGAATACCTCGCTACTAAGTCTCTTTTTAGCCATGATCATCTCAAATTTAAAATACAATAGATTGGCGCAATTTTAATTACTTTGTGGATAATAATTGTATTTTTTCATTTTGCATTGACAGATGAGGATAAGGAGAGCAGTTAAACAGATAACTGGAAAATTTCTGTTTATAACTGATTTCTTAGAGCGAATCCCTTGCTTTATTAAATTGTCGTGCTCGAAAGCGAAGCCTTAATAAAGAAATATAAATTAGAAAAAAGGTCAATATACTATCGAAAGAACCCCCTGCGCTGTCTTCTGTATCAATTTCTTTATCAGCTATAACCTCTACGTTCTCCTCTTGGTCATCATTAAGAATAATCGCGGTGGCTGTTTTACTGGTTAAAAGAGTATTATTGCTAGAGTTAGTGAGTAATAGCCAAAATATTTCATCGTCTTCGACGTGTTTATCGGCTGTAATATCAATAGAAACAGTGCCACTTTTTTCTCCCGAAGAGATTAATAATGTACCCTTTCTAGGGGTGAAGTCATCATCTATTTGAGCGCTATCAGCAAGGGTTGCGTAGTCGACGAAGGTATGTGTCGTTGCTATATGGTCGAGATTAATTGTAAAGGTTGCTTTTGTAACACCAACGTTTCCCTCTACCACTGAAATATCGTTCACTGTGATGCTTACAGGAGAACGGATGATATCATTATCATTATCAATAACAGTTCCCGTAGTCGTAAGGTTTCCTGCGGATGAAAATTGAATATTTTGTGGTGAAAATAAAGTCAAACTATAATGTTTATCCTCTTCTTTCGTCACGTTTCCTTCAATTATTTGAGATATGGTTGCGCTTGTTTCCCCTTGTGGGATATAAATAGTATCTGTTTGAATTTGATTGTTATTTTTAGCATCGGTAATGATGTAACTAATACTGCCCGCCTCATTACTAGCAGCAGCCAGAGTAACAATGTAATTTAATGTTTTAGAATCTAAATCGCCTTCTATTATGGAGGGAGAGTTAATAGTGGCTATTGGGAGCTGACTCTCTTCTTTAATGGTATTGTCAATAGAAATCTCACCCTTAGAGAGTGCGAAGAAAATATTATCACTACAAGCCACCATTATGCGTGCATCGCTAACAGCATTTATAGTATTAGGGATAATAATCGTTTCCGCCCCATCATTCTGAGTGGTTTTCAATAAACCTTGCGTTGCTCCATCTTTTGTTAACAGCTTGATATCAACATAATTACAGTTTATTGGCGCCCAACTTGTTCCTGCTTCATTCCACCTAACATCAATATCCTCAGCAATATGGTATTGATCAGAACCCGTTTGAGAGGTTATTTTAAACGGCTTACTGCCCGATGTGATAATTTTTGTGTTAGTAAGGGCTATGCCACCCTGTCCATCTCTGACACTGGTTGTAAAATTCAACTCACGACTCGTTAATGATGGGGTTTCACCATCAATGGGAAAATTACCAAAAAGTGTTGCTAGCTGTGGGAAGTAACGCTGATTGGAGGAGGTAGGCATATAGCTACGAAACAAGGGGTTATCGCCTGCATCAATACCAACCTGAACAGCCGTTCCATCAATGTCGATTTGATCCCATGTATACGTTAAACTATCATTCTTTCCCACTATACCAATATCACTATCATTCCCATTAGCGGTTAATAAAAAAGGTGTGTTAATAGGAATGTGATGGCGTTGTGTTGTGCTGAGGGTAGGGTCATTATTATCAGTATCGCTTTGTACACCACATTTTGCTTCACCACTATGACGGGTATAATGATTGATTTGCCCAATACTAATGGCATGAAAAACAGCGTCAGAACTACTTTGTAAGTTATCACCCGCACAAATTCCAGCATAAGACATAATAGTGCTACCACTACCTGGCTCAGCCGCAGAACTTGCTTCACGATTCCCACCACCACAACTATCTTTAAGGCTATTAAAAGTATGCGTAGCGCCAAATTGGTGTCCTATCTCATGTGCAACATAATCTATATCAAAGGTATCACCATAAGGAGAGGCAGAACCAGTGACACCCGCCGCTTTATGCGCTCCGATATTGCTACGACAAACACTACTTAGTAAAGCCAGTCCACCTGTTCCATCCCCGCCAAAGAGATGTCCAATATCGTAGTTTGCGCTACCAACAACAGCATCTATATTAATCCTATTTTCATCCATCATTTTATAGGGATTACCATTCGTATAAGGATCGGTACTAGGGTTTAGATAAATCAGCTTATCTGTATCTGTAAGCTGTAGGCGTATTGAAAGATCACGTTCATAAATATCATTCACACGGTTAATAGTTGAAAACATAGCACCAAAAGCTTGCTCCTTCGTCTTACCGTGTAAAGCACTGTATTCAGCCGTTGCTGCAAGCGCTAGTTTATACGTAATTAGCGCTTTAGCGGGTCTTGCCTGTGGTTTTAATGCTGTTGGGGTATTTTTTTTTTGTGGCTGAATAATAATTTCTTTGATAGGCGAGCTGCGCTGAAATAAATGTTTATTTTTTTGTTTGCTAAAGCTGTTATAGGGTCTTTTTCCTTGTTCTATTTCTATTTCATTTGCACTAATTGACATATTAGGATCAATAAACACGGTATCACCGTTTTCTAGTATCAGCATGGCATGAAAACCAACTGAGGTGAAATCAATACGCCCGCGTATATTCTTGCCATTAGCTGCGCGCACCTTCCAGGTTTTAAACTGCGGAAATCGCTCTGACAGTGTTTTTTGCATCATCGAGTATTCTTTTGCAATAACCGCCAGCATTGATCCATCAGGCAATGGTAAATTGAATATTTGCTCTTGATTAATAAGACGCTTTGCTGATTTATGATTAATATTTGGGGATAATTTGTGGCGCAAGGCAACTTCATCTAATAGCAAGTGACGAGCAGTATAGGAAGCGGGTGCAGAAGATAAGGAAGAGTTTAACTGTTTAGCCGAAGCCTGAGAAAAAGTATCAACATCCTCCCAAAGAGGATCTGCAAAAATATTTGTTGACAGAAATAAGCTTAATACAATAATTGTTTTATGCATCAGGGGGG
>JAGLDT010000019.1 GCA_023145485.1 Cocleimonas sp.
AAAAATTAAATTCTAAAGACTTGGACTAAAGTCCATAGTTTTTACTAGCGACAAGTAATAAAAATTCTGCGTTATAGTTTCGGATGTTATTAAATCCTCCACCTTAGAAATCTCCAAGCATGTTTCTAAGCTTCTTGAGCCACTGCCTGTTCAAACTGTTTCATCTCATCCCCATGCTGCTGATTAACGCCTGCATGTGCAAACTCATGTGCTGTTAGCGCTTGAAAATTATCGCTAGAATCTGGCGCTATATCATTAATATTCATAAAAACACGACCATCCTCATTTGCCCAACTGGTATTATCATCACGTCGACCAACAGACACTTCAAAGTCATCATTAGGTGAGCTGTCAATCATCTCTTTAAAGCTCCCACTGTTCGCATACAGATCGGTTAATGTGTCTTTTGTTTGACCTACTTCACCTGCACTTGCAGAGCCATCCCCTCCAATGGTTATTTCTTTATCGCCTAAATTAAAACTTTGCAGATGCTCTGAAGGTTTAGGAATTTCGCCATCACCTGTAGCAACATTGCCCTTCTCATTGACTATTTGGTCATTTTCAACTTTAGCTGGGCTAGAAGAGCTAATGTCTTTATCAGCATCGACAGAGTCACCGCCTGCATCATCTTTTTGAGACTCTATGATCATGGTCAATAACTCTAATAACATCGCCAATATCTTTAACATTTGATCACCATTTTCCTGCCCTCCTAATTGCTGCGCTTCATCAGCACTTACAGGGGCTTTGGCATCATCGATCTTGTCAGAAGACATCTCTTTTTGAAAATTACTAACATCGATGGGATTTGGCTTTTCTAGTAACGTTTTATTTGCTTCACTTAGCTTAGAAACAGAATCCACATCCACTGTGAAATAGTTATTTTGAACTGTTAAGTTATGTTCAATCATTATGGTTGTACTCCCTCATCCTTGAGAAAATTATAGAAAACTCGCGTTGGCACATTGCACCGTCTAAAACAACGGTCAATGTACCCGTTAATAAGACCTTATTTGCCAACAATCCACAAGACCATTAGTCGTCTATAAACAATCACTGATCTTGTTTGTAAGCCAACCTTTCTTACTCTCTATAAACACAATAAATACAACAACTTAATTCATGATCATTTGTCGTTATTTTCCACTACAATATGAATACCTAACCTTTGCCTAAAACTGACAATAGAGTTAATTGGTAAACAACATGACATACTAACCGAATCACTATATTGCACATTAACCACCCTCCCCTGCTCATCACTCAACAAATATCTCACCTGTGCTTCATCGGCATAAGAAAACCGTAAATAAAGCGTTTCCATTGCAACTTTAATGACGAAATTAGTCTGTTTCATTGCCTCACTAACGGAACTAGAGTAAGCCCGTGCTAGACCTCCTGTGCCCAATTTAATCCCACCAAAATAACGCACCACAACCGTAGCAATATCCCCCACACCACTGTGCTCCAATACATTTAACATCGGCTTTCCTGCTGTACCACTTGGTTCACCATCATCACTCATCGATTTAAAGGAAGTATTCGGCGCACCTGCAATATAAGCCCAGCAAACATGACGCGCATCAGGGTACTCCTTTCTTAGTGACTGTATCCACTGCTTTGCCATCGCAGGTGAGTCAACAGGTGCAATCCACGTAAGGAATTTGCTACGCTTTATTTCTTGTCGATAATGAGTTAGTTTTTTAGGAATCTGGTAATTAGAATGGATCATAGTAAAGAGTGAATATGTTAGAGTAGATTTATTTCTTAGTAATTTTTAATGGATTATATCTTTTTTAAAATGACAACCATAAAACAACAGATGATACCTCATGATTGTAAACAGTATTTTTTAAAGGCTGACGTCTCTAAAAAAGAAATAGAAAATAATCTAGACAATATCATGAGCAACTTATGAGTAGATAAAGCAAACGTTTTTTTGTTGACAGCTTATCGCGTGCTTCGAGAAGTGGCACAGGATCTGTCTTTTAGTCTTGAGAAAAGTGATTTAGACTCATGTACACAACATGCTCATAAATTGAGAGGATCTTCAAACCTGTACGCAAGTAAAAGGTTGGCGGATTTATTGTTAGAAATAGTCGAACACCCTGAGCTTGTTATTAACAATAGCAAGAAATGTAGGATACTATTTTGTGAGTTCAAATTAGTGTTGAAATTATTGAAATCAAAGTAGTTATTGTAATAATTCTCACTAAGAATTTACTTTATTTATCATCACTAAATAGGATACATTGGGTCGCTATTGATTAATGCTGTCTTGAGGAAGTAAGCATGAGAATATTAGCAGTTTCGTTATTACTATGGGGAGTGATTTCAATACAAGTTTTTGCAATGATGGAATCTCCTATCGCAGAAGCTGAAGCAGGAGGCTATGACTCATACAGAATAGAACTGAAATCAATCAGCTATTTCTATCATTTGAGTATCTATGATGAAAACCATATATTACTAGACAGTACAATTCAGTTTACACTAGGGCATGATCTAGATGCTTTTTTGGTAGAAAATGATAGTGGTAATTTAGAAGTCTTCGTTGTAATGAGCTTAGATGAAAACACTGATATTTATGATTTTTTTAGCTTCAATGGTTCTTTTTTAGCAAAAAAACCAGTGTGAATAATACCCCCTCCCCCTACCGTATTATTCTAGAAACATTAGCTTATCTCTGTAAACAGTTTCTTAATCCACTGAACGCGGTGCTCAACCGTTTCTAATTCTACTTCAAAATAGAGCTTATCTGAGCCGACTATCTTATATTCCAAAGGTCGTTTCTGTACTACTTGCATTATTTTCATTGGATCAATGCTAGGCTTTTCATTAAAGACAATTCGCCCCCCTTCTTCGCCAACATCTAACTTTAAGACACCTAGTTTTTGTGCGATCTGTTTTAAGCGTGTCACATCAAATAAGGTATTGACAGGATCAGGCAATAAACCAAATCGATCAATCATCTCAATCCGTAGCTCACGTAACTGTTCCTTATTGTTAGCATTAGCGATGCGTTTATAAAGGATTAAGCG
>JAGLDT010000190.1 GCA_023145485.1 Cocleimonas sp.
CATTAATGGCCATTTCAACAATTTTTTCCTTTACCCCTGCTTCATAAGCTTTGCTACTATATTCCAACATAAATGTATCGGTTTCACAGGATTAGCCCACTACCAATAAATTCAATATTGGGCATTGAGGAGTACCTTGTGGTGATGGTTTTTTCTATTTTAAGCCTGTTAACTAAGCTAAAAAAGATGCTAAAAGCTTTAGGGTTCTAGATATATTTTCTGTGTTATTATCATCAAATAATTAAATCACTGGCATCATCTTTCTCTCTTTTATCTATTTTATCTATTTTAGACTTAATTATTTTTTTCTATTTCTCTGTAATAAAAAGGATTTGCTATGGCAATACTTCCCTACGTTTTAGTCATCTGTGCTTATTTAGTTGGCTCTATTTCAGCGGCCATTCTTGTTAGCAAACTCCTTTCTTTGCCTGATCCTCGCACAGTAGGGTCAAAAAACCCTGGAGCAACCAATGTTTTACGCTACGGCGGAAAAAAAGCAGCTATACTTTCTCTTTTAGGTGATTCACTCAAGGGGCTTCTGCCTGTTTTAATTGGGCGCTATTTAGGATTAAGTTTTGAATGGTTGATACTTATTGCGATTGCAGCCTTTTCAGGGCATTTATTTTCAATTTTTTATGGTTTCAAAGGGGGTAAAGGGGTTGCTACAGCAATGGGTATTTACCTTGCTTTAAATCCCATTATTGGCGTTGCTGTTATTGCGACATGGTTATCATCTGCATTTCTTTTCAATATGTCCTCCCTTTCAGCCCTTATTGCTACTTTGCTTGCACCCTTTTATTTTTATTATACTACCCGTTCATTGCCACTTCTCATTGGTTTATTAGTCATTACGATATTCATCTATTGGAAACATGAAACCAATATCAAAAAAATTTTAGCGGGCACTGAGAATAAGATTATTAAGAAAAAGAGCTAAGGCTCCTTATGACTTAAAATTGAACAGTTTTAATCTGTTTTTTTAATCATCTGATACACTAAAGCCTGTATTTCCTTATGATCAATCTGTTGATTAGCACCTGCAATTTGCTCAAAAGAAGTATTTTCTAAACTTGCAAAGGAAGCTTGCAAGTGTTCAGGAATACGGGCAACAAAACGCTGGTATTCATCACGTTGCATACCAGCATCACGATCTAAAAACTCTAAGTCCTGCGCAATCCGCTGCAATAAAGTACGCTCATTAGCAAGAGTAATGACTTCAAGGTGCTTGAAACTCTGATTCACCTCTTCTAGTAACTGACTAAAATCCAATTTGGTTTCATCCGCATAGCTCTGT
The DNA here is from genome assembly GCA_023145485.1 of Cocleimonas sp. Taxonomy (GTDB): domain Bacteria; phylum Pseudomonadota; class Gammaproteobacteria; order Thiotrichales; family Thiotrichaceae; genus JAGLBW01. The sequence goes on from JAGLDT010000190.1 coordinate 1,295, forward strand.
AGGCTTTTTCGTAAATTTTGCAATGCAGTTAACTCTTGATGTAAGCGATTATTATTGATGTTTAAACTATCAACGGTCACTTCCATATCACTCAAATTACTGCTTAAGCGTTTATTTTCATCATCAAACTGCTCTATTTTTAGTGTAAAGGATGCATTGTTTTCAGCAAATTTTTCATTCTCTAGTATAAGTTGATCGTTTTGCTCGGTTAAACGCTCAATTTGCACCTTCATTGAACCCAGCAATCGAATATGCCATGAAGCAAACAAACAGGTAAGAATGGCAACTAATACAAAAGGAAAAGCCAATAAATCCATAAAAAACAGACTGATTAATGTAATTACTCCAAAAGTAGCGACTGCAATTAAAAACAAACTGGGTAAGTTATCGAGAGGGTTAGCTAATAAATGATCACGCAGTTCTTGTATAAAACCTTGCTTTGTTGTTGATGTGGGGAGTTGATTATTAATCTCTGAATCAGCCATGAAATATATCATCCAAAAGGTAAAGCGGTGAAGTATACCCCGAAAGATAGAAAGTCGCTTCTGTCCTTCATGGAAAATCACTAAGTAATTTCTCATCACTCACAATAGATATTTTGTATAACTCAATGATTTATGACATTCTCCCCGCTCGAATTTCATTATGAGTAAAAACAATGTCGGCAAATGAATTAGACAAGTCTACAAAACCAGCTCCCGTGCCTTTCTGGGAGGCACTTATCTACTGGTTAAAATTAGGTTTTATTAGCTTCGGTGGTCCTGCTGGTCAAATCAGCATGATGCATCAAGAGCTAGTAGAAAAAAGACGCTGGATTTCAGAACAACGCTTTTTACACGCTTTAAATTACACCATGGTATTACCAGGCCCTGAGGCACAGCAGTTAGCAACTTATATTGGCTGGCTAATGCACGGAGTACGTGGCGGTATTGTTGCTGGGGTCTTGTTTGTCTTACCCTCATTATTCATTTTAATTGGATTAACATGGGCTTATCTTGCCTTTGGCGAAGTACCCGCTGTTGCTGGTATTTTGTATGGGATTAAACCCGCAGTTACTGCGATTATCCTCTTTGCTGCCTATCGAATCGGCTCTAAAGCATTACCAAATAATATGCTAAAAGGCATGGCAATCGCCGCCTTTATTGCTATTTTTGCTTTTAATATTCCCTTTCCTATTATCATTATTGTGGCAGGATTGTTTGCTTATATTGGCTCGCACTTTGCACCTGATACCTTTAAAGCTGGCGGGCATCATGGTGGTTCCGATAAAGATTCTTACGGCGCAGCTATCATTGACGATGACACCCCAGCCCCTGAGCATGCCCGCTTTAAATGGAGTCGGGTCTTAAGTTTCCTTGCCGTTGGTTTATTGCTTGGGTTTGGCGTAATGGGCTATCTGTACAGTCAATATGGTTGGGACGGTACGCTGACACAAATGGGTTACTTCTTTACCAAAGCCGCGCTATTAACTATTGGCGGCGCTTATGCTGTACTACCCTATATTTCACTTGGTGGGGTTGAGCATGGCTGGATCGATAAAACACAAATGCTAGATGGTTTAGCACTGGGTGAAACAACCCCTGGCCCGTTAGTCATGGTCAATGCGTTTGTTGGATTTGTTGGCGGTTGGACTAATGAAATTTTTGGCACAGGTTCACAACTACTCTCAGGCATCGTTGCCGCGAGTGTTGTTACTTTTTTCACATTTCTACCATCCTTTCTCTTTATTTTCCTCGGTGGCCCTGCCATTGAAGCAACACGAAATGATTTAAAATTTACTGCGCCTTTAACAGGAATTACCGCAGCCGTCGTTGGCGTTATTCTCAACCTAGCCGTCTTCTTTGCCTACCATGTATTATGGCCTAATGGCTTTACAGGAGGTTTTGCAGAAATATTTTCTAAAATCGACTGGGTTGCATTGATTATTGGTCTTATCGCTTTTATCGCCTTAATACGCTTTAAAATAGGCGTAGTGACGGTAATAGCAAGCAGTGCCGTACTTGGTATGGCTTATTCCTTATTGCTCTTATGACAAATAAAATGACTCAGCAACGCGCCATTAATAATAAAAACAAAGGCGCACAGTCAGAACAACTTGCCTGTGATTATTTGCAGGCAAAAGGCTTGCAACTCATTCAGCGTAATTTTTCTAGTCGCTACGGTGAAATTGATTTGATTATGCTTGATAACAGCACGGTTGTTTTTATTGAAGTTCGCTATCGCAAAAATCGCAATTTTGGTGGTGCTTTTGCGAGTGTCACTCCAACTAAACAGCAGCGTATTATCAAAACTGCTCTTTACTACCAGCAACAAAACTCAGCACCCGATGCAATGCGCTTTGATGTTATTGCAATAGAAGGCGAAAAGGCCAAAATAGAATGGATTCAGAATGCTTTTTTGGGCTTTTAAAACACCTCAAAAGTTATCTATATACACCTATAAAATATTTCAATAAATAACTTGAAAAGCCTTCTCTATCAAGCTTTATAACTTATAAGACAACGCTTAGATTCAGCAAACATTAAGTATATCTCGAAATGGAGGTTGTTCATCGTTCTATTCTCATACACAATCGAGTGAATATATTTATTTCAATATTAAATACTACCAATATCAAAACTAAGATAAACTACTGATATTTTAGGGGAAACCAATCATTCCTACTGGCGAAGCGTAATAATACAATTTTATGACACTCTACCCATTGACGCTTCATCACTGATTAAAAATTGACATCCAGCATGGGCTGCTTCGATGTCAGCTATGCCACATGTAATTTAAGACAAAACTAATCATTGCAGAGACAATCATCACTCATCACACAATTGAATATAAACTCGTAAGGAGATTTCTAAATGTCTAATCGTAGCCAATTGGCCAACGCTATTCGCGCTTTAACTATGGATGCAGTCCAAATTCCTAATTCAGGTCATCCAGGAGCGCCAATGGGAATGGCGGATATCGCTGAAGTTCTTTATAACGATTTCATGAAGCACAACCCGACTAACCCAGACTGGGCTGATCGTGACCGTTTCATTATGTCGAATGGCCATGGTTCAATGCTTCCTTATTCTGTATTGCACCTTACGGGTTATGATCTCTCTATTGATGATCTTAAAAGCTTCCGTAAATTGCATTCTAAAACGCCAGGTCATCCTGAGTACGGTTATGCGCCAGGAATCGAGACGACTACTGGCCCTCTAGGACAAGGTATTACTAATGCAGTTGGTTTTGCACTCGCTGAAAAAGTAATGGCGGCTCAGTTCAATGAAGACGGACATG
>JAGLDT010000191.1 GCA_023145485.1 Cocleimonas sp.
TTAACATCAGAAATGTCAAAACGTGAGTTTATGATTGCCCCTGTCCTTTGGGAGTTGATACGTCATATTGATGCAAACATGAGTACTGAATATCCCTTAAAAGTGAATGATAAATTAAGTGGCACATTGGATTATTTTATTCGTTCACAGCAAAATATGGTGATTATTGAAGCTAAAAAAGCAGATTTAGAAAATGGCTTTAACCAACTTGCCGCAGAATTAATTGCTTTAGATCTGTGGGAAACAGCAAAGCAAAGTAACTTTCTTTATGGTGCTGTGAGTGTTGGAGAGCTGTGGCGTTTTGCAGTATTGAATAGAAAAAACAACATCTTAGCAAGGATATACATACTTACCGTGTCCCTGAGGATATTGCAGATATTTTTGCCATTATGCTAGGTATTCTTGGTAATAAAAATTAAATAAATAGCCCTCAATTAAGATGTTTAAAGTAATAAAGTTACCCATATTACGCAGAAATTTTGTTTCTGGTTGAATTTATCTCAAGAGGCGCATAGCAGGGCTACGCAATGATTGAGATGATTCAAGCAGGGGTAAAATGGCAAGTACGATGGGTAGATTTATTTCTTTGAACTTCCTTAACCCTTTAGGAGATTAACATGGCAGGAAAACCAGCAGCACGTCATTTGGATTCAGTCACCCATCCATTACCCCCTGTTTTAACAGGTGTCCCTACTAGCCCTAATATTCTTATTGGCTATAAACCTGCTTGGAAGGGAGTTCCCGCGGCATCAGCATCTGCAATAAAAACTGCTCAAAAAATTGCAGATACAACGATTGAAGTTGCCAAAGGAGTTACAAAAGCGGCCTCTGGCACACCAGGCCTTCCAGCTGCAAAACTTGCTGAAGAAGCAGTTAAAGCTGCAGCATTAGCAAGTATGTCAAGTCTTATTAGTAGTCTGTCAATGGGTGCTGATATTCATATTTGCATGACACCTTATCCCGCAGTATTGCACGGCCCTGGTGTTGTGATTGATGGCAGTAAAACGGTATTAATTAATAATTTACCCGCTGCACGTCAGGGGGATACGGTTCTAGAAGCTAT
>JAGLDT010000192.1 GCA_023145485.1 Cocleimonas sp.
AGTATCAACGTAATAAATTAGGTACATTAGTCGCTTTAGTACTTCCTGATAAGACTAAGTTTGACTATAGCCTTGATAGCGAGCAACGCGTTATCGGTGTTACTGACTGGAAAGAAAGTTTACACCTTATCTCTTATGCAAAGAATGGCGCATTACAACAAATAAACCATCCCAATGGTACAAAAGTCAGCCATGACACCAATCAATTAGGGCTGATTCAATCATTAGAAATACAATCGCCCTTTTATCCTCAACGGACTATTGAACAACATCAATACAGCTACGATATTTGTGATCGCATCATAAGTGCATCCAATAATGATCATCAAAATAAATTTCAGTATGATAAAGAAGGTCGTTTAATTACCGTTGAATCAAATAATGATAAATATAATGAGTCATTTCGTTTAGATGCCAATGGTAACTGCATACAAAATCAATACGGTACATGCTCTGTTAATGCAGTAGATCAACTACAATCTTTTGCAGGGCATGATTTAAGCCATGATGATCAAGGAAATACCAATGAATACCCTACACCTCAAGGACAAACAAAACTTGAGTATAATGGCCGTAATCAATTAATTAGCGCAACAACCTCTCAAGGTAAAATAACAAGCTATACCTACGATCCATTAGGTCGCCGAATTCGCAAACAAACGGCTGCTGAAGTCACTCATTTTCAATGGGCTGGGCAACAACTTATCTCTGAGAAAGCAGTGACGTTAGATGGCAAACTCATTACCTCTTGCGATTATCTTTATTTTCCTGATAGTTTTCATTTAATGGCAATACGCCGAGATAATCAAATATATTATTCCCACTTAGGACGACGTGGTGAAGTTCTCTGCATGACCGACATTAAAGGCGAAGTCGTCTGGAAGGCAGATTACAGCGCTTTTGGCATTACCTCTATTAGCATTGAAAAAATAAAACAGCCTTGGCGTTTAGCAGGTCATTATTATGATGTTGAAACCGACCTGCATTATGTTTTAGCTCGCTATTACAGCCCACAGCTAGGACGTTTCCTTAGTCGAGACCCCCTTTTTATTGAAGGGGGTAGTCAAAATTTCTACCTCTATTGTGATGGTGACCCGCTTAATCGAATAGATCCTACAGGCGAATTTATTTTTACTGCCATTCTTATTGGTGCTGTTGTTGGGGCTGCTATTGGTGCAGGACTCGAAGCCTATCGACAATCAAAAGCTATTGAGCGAGGGGAGCAACAAGGCTATGACGGCTGGGGAATTGCTAAAGCAGG